>CAYOBK010000138.1:0-3013 GCA_964402275.1 uncultured Bauldia sp. | reverse complement strand
CGGTGTAGATGTCGCAGCGATCGGCGCCGACCGCCGCCGCGAGCGCCACCGCCGAGGTGTCCGATCCGCCGCGCCCGAGCGTCGCGATGCGGTTGTCGGGCGCAACGCCCTGGAACCCGGCCACGACCGCCACCTGCCCGCGGCCGAGGCGGGCGATGAGACCGTCGGCGTCGATGGCGACGATGCGCGCCGCGCCGTGGGCGCTGTCGGTTCGAATCGGCAGTTGCCAGCCCTGCCACGAACGGGCGTCGATGCCGATCTGCTGCAGCGCGAGCGCGAGGAGGCCGGAGGTCACCTGCTCGCCGGACGCGACCACCGCGTCATATTCGCGGGCGTCGTGAAAGGGCGCGATCTCGCGCGTCCAGGCGACGAGCTGGTTGGTGGCCCCCGCCATTGCCGAGACCACCACCGCGACCTCGTTGCCGGCATCGACCTCCCGCTTCACGTGGAGAGCGACGTTGCGGATATGCGCGATGTCGGCGACGGAGGTCCCGCCGAATTTCATCACCAGCCGGGCCATCGGAGTCCTGGACGGAGCGGCGCACCGGCGTCCGGCCGAAGCGCTTGGATTTGCGGGGCTTCTTAGCGGCTCGGACCGGACGGGGCAACGGCGCGGGCTCGCCCGGCCATGTCGGCCCTGCTACACCGGGGCCAAACCACTTGGGGTTTGAAAGGGACGAGATGCGCCTTGACGCCATACCGATCGGCAAGAACCCGCCGCACGAGATCAACGTCGTGATCGAGGTGCCGATCGGCGGCGAGCCGATCAAATACGAGTTGGAGAAATCGTCCGGCGCGCTGTTCGTCGACCGCTTCCTCTATACGCCGATGCGCTATCCGGGGAATTACGGCTTCATCCCGCACACCCTCTCCGGCGACGGCGACCCCGCCGACGTCCTCGTCGCCAACACGCGGGCGATCGTTCCCGGCGCGGTGATGAGCTGCCGGCCGGTCGGCGTCCTCTTCATGGAGGACAATGCCGGCGAGGACGAGAAGATCGTCGCCGTGCCGTCCCGCGCCATCACCCAGCGCTACGATACGGTCGAGAGTTACGACGACCTCCCCGACATCACGATCCGGCAGATCGAGCACTTCTTCACCCACTACAAGGATCTCGAGCCCGCCAAATGGGTTAAGATCCTCCGCTGGGGCGACGCCGCCGCCGCCCGTCGCCTGATCGACGAGGCGATCGGGCGCAATGCGCGGAGCTGAGGGGGTGGCAGCACCGTCGCGCCCCCACCAGTGCCGCGGGCCCGCTTGCGCCTCGGCGCCGAGCCGTTCCTATATGATGGCGAGATGATCACCGCCCATGCGGAACCGGAGCGCCCTCGGCCTTGCATTCGTCCGGGCGCCTCAGTGCCGCGTGGAACAAGGAAACCGACGAGGAGGCTGAAAATGGCCGACAAATCAACCGACCAGCCCGTCCTGGGCCACATCCAGGCGCTCAGCGACGAGGAGCACCGTCTCTACGAGAAGGGCAATCTGACCGAGGAGGAAGTGGCCCGGCTGAAGAAGATCAATGTCGAACTCGACCGGTGCTGGGACCTCCTTCGCCAGCGGCGGGCGCTTCGCGAATTCGGCCGCGACCCCGACGAGGCCGAGGTCCGGTCGGCGTCGACGGTCGAGCGCTATCAGGGCTGACCGCTTGACCGGCGAGCGGGCAACCACCGTCGACCCGGCCGAGATCGCCCGCTTCGAGCGGATGGCCGGCGAGTGGTGGGACCCGAAGGGCAAGTTCCGCCCGCTGCATCAGATCAATCCGCTCAGGCTCGGCTTCATCCGCGACGAGGTCTCGCGCCGTTTCGCCCGCGGCACCAGGACGCCGAAGATCATGGCGGGCCTCCGCATCCTCGACATCGGCTGCGGCGGCGGCATCCTTTCCGAACCGCTGGCGCGGCTCGGCGGCAAAATCGTCGGCGCCGACGCCTCGGCGGCCAATATCGAGGTCGCGAAACGCCACGCCGCCGAAAGCGGCCTTGCGATCGACTACCGCGCCACCGCCGCGGAAGACCTTGCCGCGGCGCGCGAGCGCTTCGACATCGTGCTCGCGCTCGAGATCGTCGAGCACGTGCCAGACGTCGCGGCGTTCGTCGCGATCTGCGCCGGGATGCTCCGGCCCGGCGGCCT
Source organism: uncultured Bauldia sp. (assembly GCA_964402275.1). Classification (GTDB taxonomy): domain Bacteria; phylum Pseudomonadota; class Alphaproteobacteria; order Rhizobiales; family Kaistiaceae; genus JADLGL01. The sequence goes on along the minus strand of CAYOBK010000138.1, from coordinate 886 downwards.
GATGGTGGTCTCGACCATCAACCGGACGCCCAAGGCCTTCGCCCTCGCCATCGTCGGCGCCGAATACATTCTCCGCTGGCTGCCGCGCGGCACGCATCAGTGGAACAAATTCGTGACGCCGGATGAACTCCGCGCCGCCTTCCGCGCCGGCGGTCTCGACCCCGGCCGCGCCGCCGGGCTGGTCTTCGACCCGCTCCGCGGCGAATGGCGCATGTCGGAGAAGGACCTCGGCGTGAACTACCTCATCGCCGCCGACCGCGCGCTGCTGATCGCCTGAGCCCGGACAAAGAGACGGCCGGGCGAGACATCGCGCCCCGCCCGGCCGGTTTTCTGCGTTTGCCCCTGGGTTAGTGCGCCGTGACCGGCTGCCTCGCCTCGCCGTCGGCGGTCTCCGGTTCGTCGTGCGCCGGTAGCGTCCCGCGGCGGAGGAACGCCGCGCCGACGGCAGCCGCCACCAGCGCCGCGATACCGCCGGCAAGGAAGGCGAGCTGATAGCCGCCGGTGAGCGCGGACAGGGTCTCCTCGCCGGCCGCCGTCAGCGAACCGGTCCGGCCGGCCGCAAGCGCCGCCAGCACCGCCAGGCCGAGCGCGCCGCCCATCATGAACGAAGTGTTGGCGACGCCCGAGGCAAGCCCCGATTCGCTTGGCTTGGCGTCGGTCATCGCCGCCAGGAGCACCGGGTTGAACGCCAGCCCGACGCCGAGGCCGAGCAGCACCATGCCCGGAAGCACGTCGGACCAGTAGCTGCCGTCGACCGGCAGCCGGGCGAAATAGAGAAGGCCCGCCGCGATCAGGAGCATGCCGGCGACCAGCGGGATGCGGAAGCCGAAGCGGTTCACCACGCGCGCCGACAGGCCGACCGAGAAGGCCGCCATGATCAGCGTCG
>CAYOBK010000137.1:0-7297 GCA_964402275.1 uncultured Bauldia sp. | reverse complement strand
GTCTTGATGATCGCCGGCTTCTTCGGATCGACCTCGATCTTCCTTCGCAGGCGGCTGACCTGGTTGTCGATCGACCGCTCAAACGGCTCCAGTGACCGCCCGGCGGTGAGGTCGAGGAGCTGTTCCCGCGAGAGCACCAGTTGCGGACGCTGCAGAAACACCAGCAGGAGACGGAATTCGGCGGTGCTGAGCGGCACCGATATTTCGTCGCGGCCGATCAGTTCCCGGCTGTGTGCATCGAGCCGCCACCTGTCGAAGCGGAATTCCCTCGCTTTCGGGACCGTGTCTCGCCGGCTGGCAGGGCTCTGCGTTCGCCGGAGGACGGCCCGTATGCGGGCCAGTAATTCCCGCGGGCTGAACGGCTTGGTGACATAGTCGTCCGCCCCGACCTCGAGCCCGACGATGCGGTCGGTCTCCTCGACCAGCGCCGTCAGCAAGATGACCGGAACATCGCTGGTCTCCTGCAGAAAGCGGCAAAGCGACAATCCGTCCTCGCCCGGCATCATGATGTCGAGCACGACGAGGTCGAACGCGTTGCCCCTGACCAGCTTGCGGACTTCCTGGCCGCCCGACGCCGTCGTGACGCGCATCCCTTTCTTCGAAAGATACCGGGCCAGCGGCTCTCTGATGTCCGCCGAATCGTCGACGACGAGGACGTGGGGCGTCGGCTCCATTCAGCTTTCTCCGCGGCCGGGCTCACCGCAATATGTGCACCGGTCGGAGGCGCGGCCCAACAAAATTGTATCCAACTGTATCAGCCGCCGCTTCCGTTACACGCCCTTACAATGGCGCCCCGCCCGGCCGAACCCACTTGCTTGCGTGCCTCTAGACTAAGCGTGGGGGACAAATCGCCGAATGAGGGAATTGGGACCATGAACAAGCCGAATCGTCTGTTTGCCGCTGTGATGCTTGCTGCCTTGGCCGCCGTGGCGACGCCGGCGTTCGCCCAAGGCCCCGGAGATCCCGTCCGCAACGGGCCGTCCGTCGACGGACCCCGCGATGCGCCGGCGGCGCGGGACGCTCCGATGCCTTTCGCGCGGATGGGATTGGAGGCTGATGTTGGCCGGTTGCACGAGCGCATTGCCCATCTCCTGGCCGTGGAGGCCATGCACCAGCGCGCCATCGGCGCGCGTGCCGCTCACGGCCGGATGGTGCAACTCATGATCAGCCGGCTGCGGGCCATGGATCGCAACGAGGATGGCGCGATATCGGAGCGCGAATTCCTCGCCGCCATGATCCGGATCTTCGATCGGATCGATCAGAATGCCGATGGCGCCATCGGGCCGGCGGAGCTCCGGCTCCTCTACGCCCAAATCGGCGGCGGGATGTTCGAAGGCGGACCTGGCCATGGCCCGAACCATGGCGGCGAACGCGGCGCGCTTGAAATTCCCGCACCGGATCGTGAATTCGACGGCGGTCCGGGATTTCCCGGCGGTCCCGGCGATTTTGGGCCAGGTCCGTTCGAGAGGCGATAGGCTCGGGAGACATCCGAAAGCGAGGGCGGCCCCGGGCCGCCCTTCGTCGTTTTCGCGCCCGGGCCTTGACCATCATCCGTCACTGTCCGAAACCAGCGCCTCTCGAACGCTGGTTATCACGCGTGCCGGCGCTCGCCTTCCCGCTCCCTCGTGAGGCCCGATGACGATTGTGACAGCCGCCGGTCGCACGGACGCGACCGGCCCGAGCTTGCCCGCTCTTATCACCGTCATCGCTTCGATGATGGGTCTGGCGGCGTTGTCGATCGACATCATGCTGCCGGCGCTGCCGTTCATCAGCGACAGCTTCGGCCTCGCCGATCCCAATCAGCGTCAGCTCGTGATCACCTTCTATTTGTTCGGCTTCGCCGCCGGCCAGCTGCTCTACGGTCCGCTGTCGGATTCGTTCGGACGCAAGCCGGTCCTGATCGTCGGGCTGGCAATCTACGCCGCGGCTTCGCTCGCGACCTACCTCGCAACGGACTATTCCGTGCTGCTGTTGGCGCGGGCGGTGCAGGGCATAGGCTGCGCCGCGCCGCGGATCATTGCGCTGGCCGTCGTCCGCGACCTTTATTCCGGCCGGCAGATGGCGCGCGTAATGTCGTTCGTGATGATGGTGTTCATCATCGTGCCTGTGATCGCGCCGAGCATCGGCGAAGGCCTGCTCCTGGTCGGCGACTGGCGCTGGATCTTCCTTTTCCTTCTGCTTGCCAGCGGGGCGATTCTGATCCTGACGGCATGGCGGCTGCCGGAAACCCGACCTGCCGAACAGCGAGCGCGGTTATCGTTGCAGTGGCTGAAGCATGCGATCTGGCGTGTCCTGTCGACACGCCAGACGCTCGGTTACACGCTGGCAATCGGGTTCATCTTCGGTTGTCTGATGAGCTACATCAACAGCGCTCAACAAATTCTCGAAGGCATCTACGGCCTCGACGAGTTGTTCCCGGTGGTGTTTGGCGCCATCGCCATCGCGCTGGCCGGCGCATCGGTGACCAATGGTGCGCTCGTACGACAGCATGGAATGCGCCGGCTATCGCATTCGGCGCTGATCGGGTTCGTGCTGGTCGCCGCGATCCATGCCGTCGTGGCGATCACCTCCGACGGGCCGCCGCCCATTGCGGTCTTTGCCGGCTTCCTTGCTGCGAATCTGTTCTTGTTCGGATTCCTGATGCCGAATTTCAATGCGATCGCGATGGAGCCGTTGAGGGAGATCGCCGGCACCGGGTCGTCCCTCATCGGCTTTTTCACGACCGGAAGCGCCGCCATTCTGGGCTGGCTCGTGGGCCAGAGCTTCGACGATACGGTGGTGCCGCTGACGGTCGGTTATGTCGTGCTCGGCGCGATTGCCCTGGTCATCGTGACCGTCACCGAACGCGGCCGGCTCTTCCACGCCGTGACGGGTCCCTGATCGCGGTCGATCGGCCGCATATACTTCACGAAGGATTCCGGCTAGTTTGCCAAGCAATGCAGCCAAGCCTTCTGACCAGACTTCGCCGATCGGGCGATGCCCGATCCGCCGGGCGGGCGGTGGCGATCCTGTTCCTGCTCGCCGGCTTGGTCGGCTCTTTCGCCGCGGGCGCGTCGGCGCTTCCGGGAGGCGGCGTGGCCGTTACCTGTCTTTCGGTCACATCGCCGGACGGCGGGGATGGCGGCGCATCGCTGAGCTGCTGCCCATTTAGTTGTCCTATGGTCACGGCCGCAGCGCCGGACCCGGTTTCCGGCGGCCTCGTCCTGCCGGCATTGCCGGACAAGCCGGCCGAACCGGGCCCGCCTTTGTTCGCCGCAGCGGGTTCAATCTTGCTGGTCGTCGGCGACGGCCCGCGAGGTCCGCCGATCGTTCTTTGAGGACTGCTGAGCCGGCCGAGGCGGATTCCGTCCCGGTCAGACATCATTCGAAGAACGAGAGACTGGACAGCAATGAGACTAACTCACTTGATCTTTGCGGCGACGGCGATGATCGCCGCGTTCGCCGCGCCGGCTTTGTCGCAGTCGCCCGATCCCGCCGCGATGCTCCTCGCCGAGCCGCCCGTCACGGTCGGCGATATCATCATCACCGAGGCGTGGGCGCGCGCGACGCCGCCCGGTGCGGTGACCGCCGCGGGCTACCTCACCATCGTCAACAACGGCGCCGCCGACGATCGTCTCCTATCGGTGACGACGGCGGTCGCAGAGACCGGCGACCTCCACGAGATGGCCATGGCCGACGGCCGGATGACGATGCGGCCTCTGGCGGACGGCCTTGTAGTGCCCGCCGGCGGGACCGTCGTGCTGCGGCCGGGCGCCGCTCATCTGATGTTCGTCGGCATCGGCGACGGGCTGGCGGAAGGCACAATTGTCGAAGTGACGTTGACCTTTGCCAATGCCGGGACCGTGTCGGTGAACCTCGTCGTCTTCCGTATCGGATCGCCGGGGCCCGGCGGCGGGCAGAACCCGATGGTCGGGATGTAGGAGACGGACGATGACAATAATGCGCCTGACGCGGATCGCGCTCTGGTCTCTCATCGTTCTCGGGTTGGTTTTGATCGGCGTCCTCGCGCGCAATCTGTTTGTCGACGCAGAGAGTGAGCCGGTGGCGGCGACGGTTGCGATCGGTGAGCCATTCGTACTGGTCACCGAAGAGGGCGATCCGATCACGAACGAGGATCTGCTCGGCCACCCGTCGCTGATGTTCTTCGGCTTCACCTACTGCCCGGACGTCTGTCCGACCGCGCTCGCCGAGGTCTCCGGGTGGCTGTCGGAACTCGGCGCCGAGGCGCGCGATCTCCAAGTGTATTTCGTGACCGTCGATCCTGAGCGCGACCGGCCGGAGTTGCTCGCGACCTATCTCGACGCTTTCGATCCGCGGATCGTCGGCATCACCGGACCGGTCGACGACGTCCATGCGATGCTCGACGGCTACCACGTCTTCTATCAGCGCGTTGAAACCGAGGGCGGCTACCTGATGGACCACGCGTCGAGCTTCTACATGCTCGACGAAGACGGCGAGTTCGTCGGCACCATCGCTTTCAATGAGCTACGCGACGAGGCTTTGCGCCTGATCCGGCGGTTGGTCGGCGCCGTGTAGGGCGGCGGCGAGGGCCCTACTTTCGCTCGTAGGTGCCGACCGTCACGGCCTCGCCGAGAAGATGCGCCCGCGCCGCCGACCAGAGGTCGGCGACTTTGGCCGTCGGCGGCAGCTCCAGGCGGTCGGTATCGAGCGCGGCAAGGCGGAAGCGGTAGTGATGTACGCCGTGTCCGCGCGGCGGGCGCGGTCCATGGTAGTCGCGCGTGCCGTAATCGTTGACCGCGGCGGGGAGGCCGGAGACGCCCTCGGGCAGCGAGCGGGTGTTGCCGCCGATGTTGTAGACGCCCCAATGCCGGAAGGTCCCGCCGGGGGCATCGGGATCCTCCGCCACCAGCACGAAGCCTTTGGTGCCGGCCGGCGGATCCTCCCAAATGAGCGGCGGCGACAGATTCTCGCCTTCCCCCGAGTGACGGAGTGGGATCGGTTTGTTGTCGCCGAATGCCGGACTGCTCAATGTGAAGCTCATTGGATCCATGCCCTGGCAAGCGTCTCGAGTGAGCTCGCTCTAAGGATCGATTCTGGCGCTGGCGCGGCCTGCCGCAAACGGGGAGGTCATCCACCGTTCATTCTCGCGCCGGACCGCGCTTCCTTTTTCGCGTTCCCCGGGGAAGGTGGCGACCGAGCCCGTTGCCGCACCGATTTTGCTACCATCGCGCGCGTTCGGTCGCGGGGAAGGGGTTGGGGATGCCGGAAGGTCTCCTGGCGAAGCTGGGTCTGGCGCTTGCCATCGGCCTGGTGGTCGGCCTCGAGCGCGGCTGGCGCCAGCGTGAAATGACCGCCGGCAGCCGTGTAGCCGGCCTCCGCACCTACGGTCTCGCCGGGCTCCTGGGCGGCGTGTGCGGCGCGCTGTCCGATGCCCTTGGCTCGCCCGTCCCGCTCGCCCTGGGCCTCCTCGCCTTCGCCGCGGTGTTCGCGTGGTTCGAGGCGCGCGAGAAGGACAGCCTGGATAAGCAGGATTTCAGCGTCACCGCCGTCGTCGCGGCGATCCTCGTCTTTGCGCTCGGCGGTCTGGCAATTGTCGGAGACGCGGTCGCCGCCGCCGCCGGCGGCGTCGCGGTCGCCGTGGTCCTGGCAAGCCGGGAGGTGCTGCATTCGTTCTTGCGGACGCTGACTTGGCCGGAGGTTCGGTCGGCGCTTTTGCTCCTGGCGATGACGGCGATCGTCCTGCCGCTTCTTCCCAACCGGACGATCGACCCCTGGGGCGGCATCAATCCCTGGGAGATCTGGCTGTTCACGGTATTGGTGGCGGTGATCTCTTTCGCCGGATATGTCGCCGTCAGCATCCTTGGACCCGCCAAGGGGCTTGTCGTCAGCGGCGTGATCGGCGCCGTGGTTTCCTCGACCGCGGTGACCCTTGCGTTTTCCCGCCGGGCCAGGAACGAAAAGCCGGTCCGCGCCTTTGCGGGCGGTGCGGCGCTGGCGGCCATGGTTTCGGCGACCCGCGTCGTGACGATCGTTCTCTTGGTGAAGGCCGACGTCGCCGGTGTAATTGCCGCGCCTGCGCTGACCGGCGCTGCGGTTTTCGGTCTTGCCGGCTGGTGGCTGCTGGCCCGGGTCGGCCCGGTCGACAGTAGCGAAACCAGGCTCGGCAATCCGCTCGACATCGGCCCGTTGGCGATTTTCGCCGTTACTTTTGCGGTCATCGCCGGCGTAAGCGCCGTGGCATCGACCTATCTGGGCGCCAGCAGCATCATCCTGACGTCCGGCCTGTCAGGCCTGTTCGATGCCGATGCAGCGTCCCTTAGCGCCGCGCGGCTGGTAGGCGACGCCGTGTCGGCGACGATTGCCGGCCAGGCCATTCTCCTCGCCATTGCGATGAACGCCCTGGCGCGGGTCGGCATCGCCGCCGCCATCGGTCCGAAGCCATTCTGGGTGCCGCTTGCGGTCGCGACGGGGGCCGCAGTCGCCGCCGGCGGCGCCGTCGCAATCGTCACCGGCGCCATTTAGTTGACTTGGTTTCGTTGCAGGTTCCGGTTTGCGAGTTTGCGCCAGATCACGGTCGGCAACCGGCGATGCGTTAACGATGCCGGACCCAGTGGGATGGCATGGTCAGCCGTCAACGCAACGGACAGGGGCAGAGATCATGGCCGAGCAGCGGGGTGGGAAGCGCGTCGCTGTCGTTTACGCATCGAAGCACGGCTCAACCAGGGAGATTGCCGAAGCGCTGGAGTCGACCCTTGCCGGCCGCGGTCTTGAGACGCGGCTGGGCTCGGTCGAGGACACGATTGATCTTTCCACTTGCGACGCCCTTGTGCTCGGAAGCGCGGTCTACATGGGCCGGTGGATGAAGGCGGCGAGCGAGTTTGTCGACAGCCACGCTCGCGAGATTGCGGGCAAGCCGACCTGGCTGTTCTCGTCCGGTCCGATCGGCAACCCGCCCGAGCCGATGGACGAGCCATTCGGGCTCTCGGAGCTAAAGGCCCGTCTCGGCGCGCGGGATCACCGCGTCTTCGCCGGCAAGATCGACAAGTCGCAACTCGGCTTTGCCGAGAAGGCGGTTCTGATGGCGGTCCGCGCCGAAGAGGGCGACTCGCGAAACTGGGACGATATTCGTTCCTGGGCCGGGGGGATCGCCGACGAACTCAAATCCGGGCCCTGACGGCGGATTTCGCAACGGGCTCGCCGGCGAGAACCGTCGGCCTTCCGTCGCCCCGAACTGGCCGCAGGGCCGCGCGCTAGCCTTGCGCCGCGAGCTTCTCGAGCGACACATAGTCCGTCTTGCCGTTGCCGAGGAGCGGCAGCGAGTCGACGATGATCACCC
>CAYOBK010000136.1:0-1904 GCA_964402275.1 uncultured Bauldia sp. | reverse complement strand
GACCAGCTCGACCTTGAAGCTTTCGCCCATGTCGTCGAAGATCCGCTTGACTTCGTCGCGGTCCTTGATTTCGCAGGTGAACGGATCGTTGCGCTTGATGATCTCGCTCATCTTCGCTTCGATCACCGGCAGGTCGTCGGTGGTGAAGGGCTCGTTGCGGAAGAAGTCATAATAGAAGCCGTTCTCGATCACCGGGCCGATCGTCACCTGCGTTCCCGGCCAGAGCTCCTGCACCGCCTCCGCCATGACATGCGCGGCATCGTGGCGGATGAGTTCGAGCGCCCGCGGATCGTCGCGGGTGATGATCTCGATCGCGGCGTCCCCGTCGATCGGCGCGGAAAGATTGGCGAGCTTGCCGTCGAGAGCGACGGCGACTGCCTTTTTGCTCAGCGATTTGGAGATGCCGTCGGCGATCTCGCGGCCGGTGATGCCCGGCTCGAAGCTGCGGACGGATTTGTCGGGGAATGTCAGGTTGATCATGCTGCCTCCGGCTCAATCCTGCACACGAGCGCAGGTAAGCGGTTGAAGGTGCCGACCGGCACCCGCGCAGCGGCATAGTCGCTTCAGTCAGGCAAGTCCAGCCGGGTCTTCGGATCGATATGCGCGCCCGTCCAATAGCCGTAGCGCCATGGGAAATACCAGCGGGCGCCTTCGCGCCTTTCGTCGGGCACCGGATCGTAGCCCGACGCGCCGTTCGGGCCGCATCGCTGGAAGCGGGCAAGGCCCATCCAGAACCCGGCCCAAAGGCCGTGCTTCCGGATCGCGTCCTCCGTGTAGTGCGAACAGGTCGGCAGGTAGCGGCATTGATTGCCAATCAGCGGCGATAGCGTGTAGCGGTAGACCTTGATCAGCCCGAGGCCGATCAGCCTGGGGAGGCCGGCAATAATCGCGAACGGCACGAACGGGCGGTCCATCTAGTTCGGCCCGAAGCCGTCGAAGGGCGTTCGCCCCGCTTCGTCGCCAGCCGTTTCAGCGCCCTGAGAATGGCATTCCCGGACCGGGCAAGGCGGCGCAAATCGATCGGCGAAAGCCGCCAAATCTTGATGATGAACGCCGTTGCCGACCATGGGCCCGCCTTGCCAGAATTGGATAATCTACACATATAGTGGCGCGGAACGGCCATCGCCGCATTGTGAGCGGCACCCCGACTTGGCCCCCTCGCGCCGCCGACGCGAATATCGGGTCAACGGCGCTCCCGCCCGCCCCCCATTCGGAGATACGAGATTGGACGCACACGTTAAGCCGGCCGCGGCCACCGCTGCCCAACCCGCCGTCAGGCCGAAGCGCCCCAGCCGGGCGGAAGCAGAGGCCGCAATCAGAACGCTGATCGCCTGGGCCGGCGACGACCCGAGCCGCGCCGGCCTCATCGACACGCCCGCGCGGGTGGCGCGGGCCTATGAGGAATTCTTTGCCGGTTACCGCGAGGACGGCGCCGCCGCGCTCGATCGCACCTTCGAGGATGTGGACGGCTATGACGACATCGTCCTCGTCCGCAACATCCCCATCGCGTCCCATTGCGAGCACCACATGGTCCCGTTCGTGGGCAAGGCGCATATTGCATACATGCCGAACGATACCGTGGTCGGGCTGTCGAAGCTCGGGCGGGTGGTCGACGTCTTCGCCAGGCGGCTCCAGACGCAGGAGAATTTGACGACGCAGATCGTCAATGCGGTCACCGAGCAATTGAAGCCGCGCGGCGCCGCGGTGATGATCGAGGCGGAACATCTTTGCATGACCATCCGCGGGATCAACAAGCACGGCGCGACGACCGTCACCACACAGTTTACCGGCGTCTTCCGCGACGATCCGGCCGAACAGGCGCGCTTCCTGTCGCTCGTCCACAGCGGCGCCTAGCGCCGCGATGGGTTCCGATCCCGGAAGCCGCGAAGAGACGACCGAATTTC
>CAYOBK010000135.1:0-8876 GCA_964402275.1 uncultured Bauldia sp. | reverse complement strand
ACCCAGCGGCCGTCGATCTTTTCGGCGACACGGAGTTCGCCGGCGTCCAGTCCGTCGAGCGCCGCCTCTACCGCGTCCCGGATTTGGCCGGTCGTGCCGGCGCCGATCTTGTCGCGTTCGTCGAACGCGGCGTCGATGATCGGCTTCAGCGAGGCGGAGTCGGGCTTTGCCATCGTAGGGGAGGCCTTTTCTGGGTGAGCGGCGGCGACATTAGTGGCGGCGGCGGCGCAGTCAACGCGACGAGCCGATCCCGGCCCCGACGGCCGCAAGGAAGCCGCGGAGATCGTCGGTGATGAAGTCGACTTCCGGCGACGGACCGGCCTCGAGATCCCAGGCGCCGCGAAAGAGATCGCGCGTCTTCGGCAGGACGACGAGAACCGTCGTCATGCCGAGGCGCTGAGGCACGGCGAGGTTGCGGGCCATGTCCTCGAACATCGCCGTCCGTTCCGGCGCGATCCCGGTCTCGGCGATTAGCGTCGCATAGACCTCCGCGCTCGGCTTTGCATGGTGGCCGGCGCGGGTGAAGTCGAATATGTCGGCGAAATGGCCGTTGGCGCCGAGCTTCTCGATCACCCGTTTGGCGTGGCTCAACGGGCTGTTGGTGAGCACGAACCGGCGGCCGGGCAAGCCGGCGATTGCCCGCGCCAACTCCGGATCGGGCGTCACCGAGGCATGATCGACGTCGTGCACATAGTCGAGGAAATCGTCGGGGCTGATTCCGTGCTCGATCATCAGGCCGCGCGCCGTGGCGCCGTGCCGCCGGAAGAGATCGTGCTGGAGAAGGCTCGCCGCTTCGTCCGAAACGCCGATCTCGCGCGCGATGAATTCGCGCATCCGGCTGTCGAACATCGCGGCGAGGTCGGGGCTCATCGCATACAGCGTGTCGTCGAGATCGAAGACCCAGGCATCGATATCGGCAAAGCGGGAGAGATCGTCGTCCGGATCCGTGCCGGGCCGATCCGGGAGAGGCCCGGTCATTTGGTGATCAGCGTTCCGGCGCCAAGCTCGGTGAAAAGCTCGAGCAGCACGGCATGCGGGGTCGCGCCGTTCAGGATGACCACGCCTTCAACACCCTGCTCCAGCGCGTCGATGCAAGTTTCGACCTTCGGAATCATGCCGCCGGAGATGACGCCGGATTGGATCATCGCGCGTGCGTCGGCCGCCGTCAGCTGCTTGATCAATTTGCCGTCGCGATCGAGCACGCCCGGCACGTCCGTCAGGAACAGGAGGCGCGTTGCGTTGAGCGCTCCGGCGATCGCACCCGCGAAGGTATCGGCGTTGATGTTGTAAGTGGCGCCGTCCCGGCCGGGTGCGACCGGTGCGATCACCGGGATCAGGCCGGCCTGGGAGACCATGTCGATGACGGCGCGATTGACCGTTTCCGGTTCGCCGACATATCCGAGATCGATGATCTTCTCGATGTTGGACTCCGGATCGACTTCCCGCCTCGACAGCTTTCTGGCGATCACCATGTTGCCGTCCTTGCCGCAAAGGCCGACCGCCTTCCCGCCTTCGGCGTTGATCGCCATGACGATCTCTTTGTTGATGGTTCCGGCGAGGACCATCTCGACCACCTCGATGGTACGCTTGTCGGTGACGCGCAGGCCGCCGCGGAACTCGCTGGCGATCCCGAGGTCCTTCAGCAGCCGGCCGATCTGCGGTCCGCCGCCATGAACGACGACCGGCAGCAGCCCGGACGTCTCGATTAGCGTGATATCCCGTGCGAAGGTCTTGGCGAGTTCGGGCTCGCCCATCGCCGAGCCGCCATATTTGACGACGACGATCTTTCCCTCGTAGCGCAGCATATAGGGCAGGGCCGTGGATATGATCCGCGCCCGCGCAATTTGATCTGCGTCGGCGTCTGCGGGGGAACCGCTCATTTCTTGTTCTCGGGATTGCCCTGGTGCGGCGCTCTATAACGGCTTTCGGCGAAACCGCCAAACCGGCCGGCGCTGCCTCTTCGGGCGGCACTTCATGTTCGCACCGGCGTCGCTATTGGCCCAGCTCGCCCGAGCTTTGCCTCGGCCGTTTTTGCTCTGGTGTCCGATCGTTTGGCACGGTTAATCCGGCCGTTGACGTCGTTCCCGGACATGGCGGTCCGGCGCCGTAGGCCGTCAAGAGCGGCGTTTCCGCAGCACTTCGGCGGTATCGTCGGGGGCATCCCGTGGCGAGGCCTTCGCCTCTCGTCCGCTCGTCGTCGGCGCGTTGTAATCAGTTTTGCATTTCCCTTTAGTGGTCGGCGCAACCGAACCGTAATCCCGCCTAACACATCGTGACGCTTCTTAAGGGAGCACTCACCATGCCAGGTTCAGCCGACCCCAAGCCCATCGACCGCAAATACAAGCTGCTGATGGCCGACCTTGATGCGGCGTTCTGCGTCACCGCGACTTCTGCCCTCGCCGACCACGGCCATGAACTTACCCCCTGCCGCGACGGCGAGACCGCTTGGCGGCTCGCCAACGAGCGCGAATTCGACGTGGTGATGATCGATCTCGCCATCCCCAAGATCAACGGACTGGAGTTCATTTCGCGGTGCCGCGAAAGCGAGACGCTGTCCGATCTTCCGATCATCGCGCTGTCGGAGGCAACCGACGAAGACCTTTGTACGCGCGCGCTCGGGCTCGGCGCATCGACTTATCTGCTCAAGCCGGTCAGCTTTCAGCTCCTGTCGCACACGGTCTGGAACATCATCCGCAACAAGGCGCGCGACGAAGAGATGAAGTGGCTCAAGCTGCGGCTCGGCTTCGCACCCGACCACAATCTCGAACTCGCTTCGTAGAAACGCCGATCATCGGCGGGCGGTTTCAGAAGCCGCCGCCGGTGCGAAAGCCGCCGCCACCGAATCCGCCGCCCCCGCGGAAACCGCCGCCGCCGAAGCCTCCGCCGAATCCGCCGAAACTGCTCCGGCCCATGGTCACGCCGCGGTGCGACCGGGTGATGCCGCCCCAGAACATGCCGCGGGAAATGCGCCCGAGCATGAAACCGGTCATCAAATCCCCGAAGTCGAAGCTATGGCCACGATGCTCCCAGCCATTGCGTCTGAAGTCCCGCGCGACCTTGAGAAGGTCCTGACGTCGCTTCGCGATCTCATCCACGTCCTTGCGAAGTTTGCTCGCGTCCGGCTCCAGCCGGGCGATTTCGGAACGCGCGCGCGCCAGGCGTTGGACGAACCGCTCGTCCTCCGGCGAGGGCGTGCGTTCGGCTTCTTCGCGCAGTGCCCTGATATCCTCTCCGGCGATCGACCGGACCAGCGCGTCGGTCGCCTGCTTGAAGAGGTCGTCCTCGCCGGCGGCAAAGGTGGCGGCGCGGCTGTCGAGCGCGGCGACCCCTTCCTCGAGCGGCTCGATCGCTTCCTCCTGCGCGGCGATGCCGGCGGCCAGCGCCTCGCCGCGGCCGGCAAGATCCTCGCCGGCGACTTCGGCCAGCATCTTGTTCGCCGAGGCGGTCACCGCACGCGCTGCGCTCTCCGCCGCTTCATCGACCGCGCCGGCGTGCGCTCTGAGGCGTTCGGGAATCTCGTTGAGAAGTACGTAGGACGGACGGACCTCGAGGAAGCCGATCAGATTGGAGACCCAGCGGTCGAGCGTGCGGGTCAATCCGCGATGGCGATATCCCGGCGTGCCGAATTCCCGCTGCCATAGATACATGAACACCGGATCGCTTTGGTAAGCGACGCTCTTTTCAGCCCGGTCGGTCTCCGCCTGAAGCGCCTTCTTTTCGGCCGCGCTTGCCGTGGCGGCGGCGGCCTCGGCGGCGGCCGACAATTTCTGGTGGGCCGCGTCGTTCCGAAGCTTCGATTCGACCTCGTCGGTCAGGGCCTCGACCCGATCTTCGACTTCCTCCAGGTCGGCCCGCAACGCTTCGAGCTGGCTCTGTTGTTTCGCCAGTTCCGACTGCTTGTTGCGGCGGGCGGCTTCGAGCTCCGCCAGTGCCGCGCTCCGCTTTGCCATCAGATCGCCGGCGCTCTTGGAGGCCTGGTCAAGTCTCGTTCCGACGGATTGGCCGACGGCCGAGAGCTTGAAACGCGCCAGGTCGCCCAGCGCGCCGGTCTCGTCGGCCCGGGCGGCGGCGATCTTCTCCGTGAGCGCGGCCAGTTCGCCGGTCAGGCGCTCCTCCTCCTTGCGCAAAGTTTCCAGCCCGCGGTCGATCTCCGTCATCGCCTGACGGCCGCTCACCGAGCCCGTAGCCACTGTCGAGAAAACGACCAGCTTCGCCTCCTACCAGTCCAGGATCGCGCCGCCGAGCGTGTCGGCATGCCAGGTAATGCCGAGGTCGCCCCGGATCTTCTCGCCAAGAAGATCGTCCTGAATGATGCCGTCGTCGGCCTTGTCGGCGGCAACCGCATTGTAGACCGCCTGGGGCACGCGCACGCCCCAGGTCGTGACCGTTCGCGTCGCGCCGTCCTCCTCGCTGGTAATGCGGCGCGGCAGCGGCTCGCCGTCGGGGCCCAGAGCCTCGACGATAAGGTAATAGTTGCGCGCCGCTTCATTGGCGTTGGGAATGCGGAAGACGCCGGATTGTTCGCCCGGCCGCGACACCACGACCAGGTCGAAGGTAAGGCGGAGCTCGGCCAGTGTCGCTTCCAGTGACGCGACCGCGCCCCTCGCCCTGGCCGTGTCGCCGTTGGCAGCGGCCTCGGCTCCGTCCTCGGCGGTGACGGCCGCCGCGGCGGCGACCGCCGGGTCGTTGGCCTCATCTGCAATCGCCGCGCTGAGGCGCGCCAGATCGGCCGGGATCGTCTCGGTGAGTTCGACCTGCAGCTGCTCCGCGGCGATCTGCTGTTGTTCGGCCTCCCGCTGCCTTTGATTCTCGGCTTGCTGGGCAAGGAGAAACCAGATGCCGCCGACGACGATGACGGCCGCCATGGCGATACCGGCAATGCGGGCGATCCTGCTCCGGTTGATGTAGAGGCGCGCCAGGGTGAAGGCGAAGCCGCCGCGCCGCGGCTTGTAGACGAAGCGCTCCTGCTCGAGCGCGTCGACGCCTTCGGCAAGAATGCGGTCGGATACGGTGATGCCCTGCGACGTGTAAACCTCGCGCAGCCGCTCGATCATCCGCGCGCGACGCATCTCGCCGGACAATTCCCGCTCGACCAACGCCTCGCCATGGCGAAGCGTGTCGACCACGTCCATCGCCATCATCAGGTCGTTCAGCGGAGGCTGCGTGCCCGCGGCGGCCTCGGCCATCCTCTTCGCCCCTAGCTTTCAGTCCCGCTACGCTGCCGGCGCCGCTTCTTCGAGCGGCGGCAACTCGGCCGCTTCCTGTGTGAGCCGCGCGAGGCGGCGCTTCCCGTCTTCGACCGACTCCCGGATTTCCTCGGCATTCTTTGTCGCCAGGACGCGCATTTCGGCGATGATCTCGCGCGATCGCTCCTGAAAGCTGACCACCGAATCGACCAACTTCTTCACCGCGTCGGCGCGGATGGTCGGGCCGTAGCCGGCCCTCAGTGCCGCCTCCTGCACCTGGTCGCCGATTTCCGAAAGGGTCTCGAGGCTCTTCGAGATACCTTCCTTCATCTCCTCGACGGTCCGCGTCGCCTCGTGGAGCCCGGCGAGGCCGGTGAAGGAGGCCTTCAGCGCGGTAAGGACAGTTTCGTTGGTGGAAAAGAACGAGACCGCCTGGGCATAGACCCGCTCCTTGGCGCTGGTCGTCTGCATCAGCCGGGCCATCACCACCTCAGACGTATTGTAGCCGACCGTGAGATTGTCCGAGAGGTCCTTGGCGATCTGGTACCGCTTTTCCATCGCCTGGACGGTGCGCAGCGCCTCGTCGCGCGCCAGCTCCCGCCTTGCCCGCTCGGCCTGGTCGTCGGTCGGCCGGGCGGCGTCGGCCGACCGGTCGGAGAGGGCTTTCTTGTCCGCGTCGAGGCGGGCTTCGGCCGTCTTGAGAACCTCGAACGCCAGCACCTCGGACTGCTTCAGCGCGCCGCGGAAATCCCGATACGCCTCGAGGATCGTGTGTTCACGCTCGATCTGCGTCCGCGTATCCCTGGCGACGCCGAGATAATTCTTGCGGATGTCGTCGAACCTGTCGGCGATGTCGCCGCGGGTCATCCTGGTCCAGAGGTTGGCCATCCGCTCGGTGAACGATATCCGGCCGTCGGCCAGCTGGTCGACCATCGACTTGGCATCGTCGCGGATCGAATCGAAGGCGCCGGCGATCTTCTCGTAGCGTTCGCCGATGGTCATTGCCGCGATCTGCTCCCGGACGACGTCGTTGAAAACGGAGGCCTGGGAGAGCGTTCGGGTGATCACCACGATCCGCTCCTCGTCGAGATCGGAAATCTGCTCGAGAAGGTGGGTAATCGGCGCTTCTTCGACATCGGAGGGCAGGAGCCCCAGGTCGCGCAAGGCGCCCATCGCCTTGTCGAGGTACTGCATCGGGCTCGGCAGGTTTTCGGCCATCGGGCTCTCCTGTGTCGGCGGCGCGTTTTCCGCGCCCATTAATCTAGTGACCGGGCGTCGTGCTTCAATCGGCGAACGGCGTGACGGGCCGCAAACGACGCCTTGGCGGTGTTGTTCCCGTCTCCGACGCCATGCTATTTCTTGGCCAGCTCGGCAGCCATGCACGGCAAAGCCATACATACAGCGGCGCCGAGGGAGGACAAGAGGACATGATCGGGAAGATCGCCACCATCGCCGCGGCCGGCCTGGTCCTCGGCCTCGGGGCCGCAAATGCGCAGGATTTCACCCTTCAGCCGGCCTACGGGACCGCCAAGCTTGGCGCCGGCTTCGAACCCTACGCCGTGGCTTTGCTGGCCGGCGGCGATCTCAATGCGGCGACAACTATTGGCGGCAATTGCCTCGGCTACATTGCCGACCCGCCCGATCTTCGCGTCTTCTACACCGCCGGCGCCCTGCCGCTGGTCATTTCGGCTGAGTCGGAAACGGACACGACGCTGGTCGTCAGGAATCCGCGCGGCGAGTGGATCTGCAACGACGACTTCGGCAGCCTCAACCCTCGGATCGCGATCGCGGAACCGGCCTCCGGACAGTACGACATTTGGGTCGGCACCTACGCGGAGGGCGGCTTTGCCGAGGCAACGCTGACGGTCCTCGAGTCCGACGAACCCATCGTGCTGGATTGGAGGCTCCCGCCAAACTACGGGACGTTCGATCTTGCCGCGGGCTTTACCCCCGATCCCTTCGTCCTCGATCTTGAGGCCGGCGGCGACCTCCCCGCGCAGGGGACGGCGGAGAATTGTTACGGCTACATGACTGCCGCGCCGGACGTTCGCATCAATTACACCGCCGGCGACTTCCCGCTTTATTTTTCGGTCATTTCGCAGAGCGACACGACGTTGGTGATCAGCGACCCGGCCGGGAACTGGGTCTGCAACGATGACGCCAACAATTCACTCAACCCGGAGATCGTCTTCGACGCCCCGCAATCCGGCCAATACGACATTTGGATCGGAACTTTCGGCGCCGGCCCCACGGCGCCGGCGACGTTCTATGTCTCCGAGATCGGCGGAGGGGCGGCCGGCGGGGAACTCAATTGGGATCTTGAGCCGAACTACGGCGCCGTTGACCTCACCGCCGGGTTCACGCCCGATCCACACTTTGTCGAAATCGCCGCGGGCGGGGACGTCAATGCGTCGGTGCTGGGCGGGAATTGCCGCGGCTATGTCAGCAGCGCCCCCGACTTCCGGGTCCATTACGTATCCGGCGGCTTCCCGCTGACGATCTACGTTGAGGCGGAAGCCGACACGACGCTGGTGATCGCCGACCCCGACGGCAATTGGGTTTGCGATGACGACACCAACGGCCTCAATCCGGAGGTCACCTTCGGGACACCCATAAACGGCCAGTATGACATCTGGGTAGGCACCTTCGCGGCGGGCGATACCCCGCCGGCAATCCTTTACATGACCGAGCTTGGCGCCGTGGGCGGCGATGGCGACGGTGTCATCGACTGGAACTTGCCGCCCGTTTTCGGCGAGGTCGAACTTGCCGCCGGCTTCGTCCCCGATCCGTTCACCGCCGAGGTGACGGCCGGCGGCAATCTTGGCGCGGCCACCGTCGATCCGAGCTGCGCGGGTTCGGTCACCGCCGCGCCGAGTTTCCGCCTGTTCTACGAGGCCGGGGCATTTCCGCTCTACATCTGGGTCGAGGCCGACGCCGATACCACCCTCCTCGTCAGCGATGCCAACGGCAACTGGATTTGCGACGACGACGGCGGGGCGGTTTTCCTTTCTCCGGCGCTGGGCTTCGATAACCCGCCGTCGGGTCAGTACGACATTTGGGTCGGCACCTTCGGCGGCTCACCGGCGCCGGCGACGCTGAACATTTCCGAGACGATAGACGGCCGCGCGGGTGCCTCCGCACCGCAACCGCCATCGCTGCCGCCGCAGCCGCCGGCCCCGTCCCCGCCGCCGGGTCCGGCGAGCGCACCTCTGCCGCCCAGCGAACCCATATTCCTCGACGTCGCGGCGCTGGACTGGACGCTCGCCCCAAGCGATGGCGAACTGACGCTCGCGGCCGGCTTCAGCCCGGATCCGACAACGATGGACGTCCAGGCGGGCGGAGAACTGACCGCCGCCGATACCGCAGGCCCCGCTTGCCCGGGCCTCGTCTCTGCCGGCCCAAACGTCCGGATCAACTATACCTCCGGCGCCTGGCCGTTAATTCTTTCGGTCGCGTCGGAGGCCGACACGACCCTGGTCGTGCGGACCCCGGAAGGCGAATGGATTTGCGATGATGATTCCGGTAACGGCCTCAACCCGTCCATCCGGTTCGACACGCCGACAAGCGGCCAGTACGCCGTCTGGATCGGCGCGTTCACCGATGCGCGGCAGGCCGCATCGCTGTACGTGTCGGAAGTGACGACGCAGTAGCGACACCGAACTGAAGCGCCGGGGAGACGCCGTCGTCTGC
>CAYOBK010000134.1:0-4650 GCA_964402275.1 uncultured Bauldia sp. | reverse complement strand
GATCGGCGCCGCCGGAGGAAGCATGACGTCCGCCGCGTAGGCGGGTACCGCAATTGCACTCGCGGCCAAGGCCGCAATAATCGTTTTCCGCATCTTGTTGCCCTCTATTGCGCGGCACCCTCCGCGCGATTGTCCGCGATCCGCGCACCGCGCGAATCAAATGAAACTCTATGCCAAAACAACCAAACTTGGGTTACCGTCACGTTGCATTATTGACACGATCTCCGTTCTCCACAGGCGCGAGAGTCGCCGATCGCCGATTAGTGTCCTCTTGCAGGTGGAACCTGTGGGCTCTAAGTTGCATATTTGACACGGCCGGCACGCCCCGGCGAGCGCGACGCGCCAACCGGCGTGGTCAAACAGACTTGCGGCGGCAAGCGCCGCCAAAATCGATTTCCGCATCCATTGCCTCCACAAACGGCCGAAGGCCGTCCCCGATGGGCACCGGCAAATGCGCCCGATGCAACCTCGGGCAAAATCGTGCCGACCTCAAGCGCCGCACAGGCTTGCATTCGTGACACGGCTGCCATTTCCTTTACTTGTCATCGCAAAGACTTATCTGATTTGGTGAAAGCCGCCCGCACTACTGCCCGACAACCTGCCTTGCGGCCGGGCGCACGCTCGATTCATTGACAGTAAAGGCTCCATGGTGATTGTCGTCGGGCCGCGCTCCGGCCCGGATCGCCCCGGCAGCCCGCCCCCGGCAGGAATTCAGGACCCCGATTTGAAGCACCTCGTCATCGTCGAGTCGCCGGCAAAGGCGAAGACCATCAACAAGTATCTCGGGCGCGACTACGAGGTCCTCGCCTCCTACGGCCATGTCCGCGACTTGCCGGCGAAGGACGGCTCGGTGCGGCCCGACGAAGACTTCGCGATGACCTGGCAGGTCGATGCCAAGGCGCAGAAGCGGATGTCGGACATCGCCCGCGCGATCGACGACGCCGACCGGCTGATCCTCGCCACCGACCCCGACCGCGAAGGCGAGGCGATCTCCTGGCACGTCCTGGAAGTGCTGCGGAAGCGGAAGGCGCTGAAGGGCAAGCCGGTCGAGCGGGTGGTGTTCAACGCGGTCACCAAGCAGGCGATCGCCGACGCCATCGCCTCGCCCCGCCAGATCGATGTGGCGCTGGTCGATGCCTATCTCGCCCGCCGCGCGCTCGATTATCTCGTCGGCTTCACGCTGTCGCCGGTGCTTTGGCGGAAGCTGCCGGGCGCGCGCTCTGCCGGCCGCGTTCAGTCGGTGGCGCTGCGGCTGGTCTGTGACCGCGAGCGCGAGATCGAAAGTTTCAGGCCGCAGGAATACTGGTCGATCGTTGCGACGCTGGGCACCGAGCGGAACGAGCGCTTCGCCGCCCGCGTCGTCGGCGCCGGCGGTGGCCGGAAGCTCGGCCGGCTCGACATCGGCGACGAACGGACCGCGCGCGCGATCGAGGCGGCCCTGAAAGGCGCGAGCTACGGCATTGCCTCGGTCGAAGCGAAGGGCCACAAACGCAACCCCTATCCGCCTTTCACCACCTCGACGCTGCAGCAGGAAGCATCCCGCAAGCTCGGCTTCGCCGCGGCGCGCACGATGCAAGTCGCGCAGCGCCTTTATGAGGGCGTCGAGTTCGGCGGCGACACGGTCGGTCTCATCACCTACATGCGGACCGACGGCGTCGACCTCGCGCCCGAGGCTGTTGCCTCGATCCGCTCCGCCATCGGCCGCGACTATGGCGACCGCTATCTCCCTTCGAGCCCACGCGTTTACAAGACCAAGGCGAAGAACGCGCAAGAGGCGCATGAGGCGATCCGTCCGACCGATGTCAACCGCCGTCCTGAGGACGTTGCGCGTTCGCTCGAGCCGGATATGGCCAGGCTCTACGAACTGATCTGGAAGCGCGCCATGGCATGCCAGATGGCGTCGGCTGACATCGAGCGCACCACGGCGGAGATCGTCGCGCGCAAGGACGGCAACGACGTGCAGCTCCGCGCCACCGGCCAGGTGATCAAATTCGACGGCTTCCTGACGCTTTATCAGGAGGGCCGCGACGACGAGGAGGACGAGGACGGGGCGCGCCTCCCGGAGATGGCCTCCGGCGAGGGTCTCACCGAGCACGGCGTCTCGACCGAGCAGCATTTCACCGAGCCGCCCGCCCGCTACACCGAGGCGACGCTGATCAAGAAGATGGAGGAGCTCGGCATCGGCCGGCCGTCGACCTACACCTCGACGCTTTCGGTTCTGCGCGACCGCGGCTACGTCAAGCTCGACAAGAAGCGGCTGGTCCCGGAGGACAAGGGCCGGCTCGTCACCGCCTTCCTCGAAAGCTTCTTCGGCCGCTATGTCGAGTACGACTTCACCGCCGACCTCGAGGAGAAGCTCGACAAGATCTCCGCCGGCGAACTATCGTGGCGCGCCGTGCTCCGCGAGTTCTGGACCGATTTCTCCGGTCAGGTCGATGAGATCAAGGACTTGCGCGTATCCGAAGTGCTGGACGCGCTGAACGAGCTTCTCGGTCCGCATATTTTCCCGGATAAGGGCGACGGCACCGACCCGCGGACATGCCCGTCCTGCGGCACCGGAAGGCTGTCGCTGAAGGTCGGCAAATACGGCGCCTTCATCGGTTGTTCGAACTATCCCGAATGCCGCTATACGCGCCAGCTCGCCGTTCCCGACGGCGGCGACACCGCATCGGAAGCCGAGGGCGGCAAGCGCGTGCTCGGCATCGATCCGCAGTCGGGGCTCGAAGTCAGCGTTCGCACCGGCCGCTTCGGCCCGTATCTGCAGCTCGGCGAGGCCAACGGCGAGGAGAAGCCGAAGCGCGCCAACATCCCCAGACCCTATAACCCGGCCACCATCGATCTGGGCGCCGCCCTCGCCCTGCTCGCGCTGCCCCGCGAGCTTGGTCTGCATCCCGAATCCGGCAAACCGATTTCCGCCGGGATCGGCCGCTACGGTCCGTTCGTGCTTCACGACGGCACCTATGCCAATCTCGACTCGATCGAAGAGGTGTTCTCCGTCGGTCTCAACCGCGCCGTCAGCCTGATCGCGGAGAAGAAAGAGAACGGCGGACGGCGGCGCGGCGCTTCGCAGGTGCTGAAGTCGCTCGGCGATCATCCCGAGGGAGGAGCCGTCACGGTTCGCACCGGCCGCTACGGGCCTTACGTCAACCACGGCAAGATCAATGCGACGCTGCCGCGCGGCGCCGACCCGGAACAGGTGACGCTCGCCGCGGCGGTCGAACTGATCGCCAGGAAGGCGGAGGCCGGCCCGGCGAAGAAGCGGCCGGCGGCAAGAAAGACCGTGGCCAAGCCCAAAGCCTCGGCGAAGCGGAAGTCGAAGGCGAAGGACGAGGAGGACTCGGCCGAGCCGTCCGAGCAGGAGCCGGAGACGACGGCAGGCTGACCTGCTCAGCCAAATCGCGAGGGCGGTCCGCACCGCCGCAATCTGCTACGGTTCATGAACTCCCGTGACTCGCAATCATCCACGGCCACAATTGAACTGGTCCACTGTCCCTCCTCGTTCCTCCCCGCGAAGCCTGGCCCGGGCTGTGTTCCGGAGCGGGGACAGGGAACAAGATTGCCGGCGCATCGGCCCTCGACCCTCGGCTACGCGGGGAATGAGCGGGGAAAGGAGGCCGCGTCGGCATGGCCCGTAAATCGAAGTCCGGGCGCGCTGCGGGAGGCGGAAAGAAATCGTTCCCGTCGCGCGGCGACGTACTCGCCTTCATCTCCGACCATCCCGGCAAGGTCGGCAAGCGCGAGATCGCCCGGGCCTTCGGCATCGCCGGCCCCGACCGTATCCCGCTGAAGCAGATGCTGAAGGATTTTGCCGACGAGGGTCTGATCGCCAGGCGAAGCGGCCGGCTGCGCGACGCCGGATCGCTGCCGCCTGTCGGCGTCCTTTCGATCGTCGACCGGACATCGGACGGCGACCTTGTCGCCGCCCCCGCCGACTGGGACGAGACCGCCGGCCCGCCGCCGCGCATCGTCGTGTTGCCGACCCGTGGACGGCCGCCGGCGCCGATGGTCGGCGACCGCGTGCTGGCGCAGCTGACGGCGGAAGGCGGCGGCTACACGGCAAGGATCATCCGCGTCCTCGAGCGCCAGCCGGAAACGCTGCTCGGCGTCGTCAAGCGCGTCGGCCGCGACTTCCGGCTCGAGCCGGTGGACCGCAAGCAGCGCGAGGCGCTGATTCCGGTCGGCGCCCGCGGCGACGCCTCGGAGGGCGATCTCGTGTCGGTCAAGATCGGCCGCGCCCGCCGCGGTCAACTGCCGGAGGCGCGCGTCGTCGAAGTCGTCGGCTCGATGAAGGACGAGAAGGCGGTGTCGATGATCGCGATCCTCGCGCACGGCATCCCGTTCGAGTTCCCCGACGCGGCGCTCGCCGAGGCGAAGGCCGCGCAACCTGTCCGTCCGTCGAAGGAGCGCGAGGACTGGCGGCATCTGCCGCTCATCACCATCGACCCCGCCGACGCCAAGGACCACGACGACGCCGTCCACGCCGCCCCCGACGACGATTCGAAGAACAAGGGCGGCTTCGTCGTCAACGTCGCCATCGCCTTTGTCGGGTTGTTCGTCCGTCCGGGAACCGCGCTCGACCGCGAGGGACGGAAGAGCGGCAACTCTGTCTACTTCCCGGACCGCGTAGTGCCGATGGTGCCGGAGCACCTC
>CAYOBK010000133.1:0-1569 GCA_964402275.1 uncultured Bauldia sp. | reverse complement strand
TTCGTCCGGGGCTGGAGGCGTCGTTCGGCGATGTCCAACGGGGAGCGGGAGATCGAAGGGAGTCGGTACCAGCGGCAGCGTTCTCGGCGCTGTACAAGCCCGAACGCGTCGATTAACGCCGCGATCACTTTCCGCTACATTGCGGAGGCAATCGCCTGTGGCCGCGGCATGCCGATGTCCAAAGCAGTGCAGATAGCGCGCGGTAAATATCCGGCCGCATTCGCCAAGCTTCAGCAAGGACAACGAGACACCGACGACGAGGAACTCCTTTAGCTAGTCGGCTCTTCCTCGCCTGTCGGTGCGGGCATTTCAGACCGGGTCGGCGAGCGCCTTGTTACGTGACTTGAGCCGGGGCCGTTCTGTGCCCCCGGCTCAAACTTCTTCGGGCGTGTTTCTGACCGCCTCTTAGTCGGCCCACCTCCGCCAATCTGGTTGTGCTCGCATTGCACCGGATGGGCCGACCGCTCCGTTACCGCCTCGCGGCCTTCGCCGGTTGCTTTTCGGAAGAGATTCTCGGCCACCCGGCTGTTGGCCTTGATGCGGCCGTCCTCGAGTTCGTCGGCGTAGTGACGGCGCAGCTCCTCCACATCGATGCGGAGCACCTGGGCGATGTCCTCGGCCGGAAGGCCGTAACCGGCCATCGCTTCGACCTGGCGGGCATGCAGCGCCTCCGTGCTCATCGCCGATCCTCGTCAGGCGTGACGTCGATCGCTCGCAACGCCGCTTCGTCACGGCGCGCCCGGGCGAGGCGCTCCGGGTCCGGCCTGACGATGACCCGCTCGATCCGGTCGAAATGGACGACGGACCGGCTCTCGATCTCATGCCGGGTGACCTCCCGCCATCCGGCCCGGCATTTGAGCCAGAAGATGGCGGCGGTGACCGACTCCCGTCCTTCGCCGGTGGCCTTCCGGTAGAGGTTCTCGGCGACCTTGACGTTGGCCTTGGTGTGGCCGTGGTCGAGTTCGGACCGGTAGTATTTGCGGAGGGTCTTGGGATCGATGCCGAGGAGGCCGGCGATCTCGGTCTCGGGGACGCCATAGCCGGCCATCGCCTCGACCTGGCGGCGGCTGATCTCGTCCGGCTGATACGCGGGGCGTCCCATCAGTCGCACTCGCTCGTGCGCCAGGGAACCGGGACAGGGCGCCTCAGCCGCTCGAACAGGCGACGGAGGGTGTAGGAGCGGACGATCGACACCGCCGTGAACAGGAGCGCGATGGCGAGGTTGTCGGTGAAGCTGACATTGAGCCCGAACATCGGGAAGGCGACCAGCTGCACGACCAGCGCGAGGAGATACCCGACCGCCGTGTTGGTGATGGCTCGATGAGGGACACGCGGCCTCCTCCCCGGAGGGTCCGTCCCGTTGATCGGTCGACGTGTCGGTGCGCCGGCCTTCCGCATAGAAGTCGGGGAAGCCGTCCACCGCTGCCGGATCGAGACCACATCGGCCGAGCAACGACTGAAGGCCGGTTCGGCTGCGGCAGTGGCCCCGGCTGCGCCAGGCTCCGCCGGCGCGGCGCTGGACGATCCACTGGATGTCGTCGCGGCAACCGATGATGCGCCAGTCCCCGC
>CAYOBK010000132.1:0-7816 GCA_964402275.1 uncultured Bauldia sp. | reverse complement strand
CAATTGGTATTGCGACGACGACAGCGGCGGCTATCCCAATCCGCTGATCCGATTCGACAATCCGGCCTCGGGTCAATACGACATCTGGGTCGGCGCTCTCGGCGGCGGCAATCCCGAGACCACGCTGAACATCTCCGAGGTGGGCGGCGGCGGTGGCGTCGCGGCCGGCAGCGCCCCCGATTTCAACCTGCCGCCGACCTTCGGTGAGGTGACGCTTGTCGCCGGCTTCACGCCGGATCCGCACACCGTCGCGATCGTCGCCGGCGGCGAAATCGACGCCTATAATGCGATCGGCACGGACGTGCTCGGCAACAGCTGCGTCGGAGCCATTGCCGCGGCGCCCGACTACCGGCTGCAATACTCCGCCGCGACCTTTGCTCTCACCATCCGCGCGACCGCCAACGATGACACGACGCTGGTGATCAATGCGCCGGATGGCAATTGGTACTGCAACGATGACGGCGGCGGCTTCCCCGATCCGGAAGTCGTGTTCTCCAGTCCTCTCTCGGGGCAGTACGACATCTGGATCGGCGCCTATGCGAGCGGCACCAATCCGAACGCGACGCTGACCATTACCGACGCAAACAAGTAGCGCGGGCGATCGGTCCGATCGGGGCGCCGGGCTTGCCGGGGCGCCCCGATCCGCGAAATGCCGTCGACGGGTGTAGAGACTGCACCCGCGGCGGCGCCCCGGTCGACAACCCGCTATGACCCCCTCCCGCACCGCCGGATATTCCGGCACGCCGCTGGCGAAGAAGCTCGGACTCAAGGACGGGCAGGTGGCCTGGTTCGTCGCGCTGCCGGGCGAGCTGGATTGGCTTCGCGGGGCCGTATCATTCGCCGCCGTGAAGGAAGCCGCCGATCACCGCGGTCTGGCCCGGTCACGCGCCGACGTCGTCCACGGCTTCTTCTCGGAGGCGCAGGCGCTCGGAAGGGCGCTCCCGGCTTTCATGAAGGCGATCGCGCCCGACGGCATGATCTGGGTGTCCTGGCCGAAAAAGGCTTCGAAACGCGCCACCGACATCACCGAGGACGTGATTCGCTCGCTGGCGTTGCCGATCGGTTTGGTCGACGTGAAGGTTTGCGCCGTCGACGAGGTATGGTCCGGCTTGAAGCTCGTGATCCGCAAAGAACGGCGCCGCCCGCGATCTTAGCGGCGGGCGCTGCCGTTCTGCACATCCTGCCGCCTTTTCGTCATGCCGATGGTGCAGGACTTCCCCACCGGCCTCCCGGCAAAGCCTTGTAGCTCTTGGAGATCGGCGCTATCAGCCCCTCAATTCGCAGCGCGAGGAAGCTTAGGGAATTGCCTGTCACAAGAGAGACTTCGGCCAGTCCGCGCCGCCAACGGCGCTTTGCCCGAACGAGCCTTGCTGCGCCGGCTCCGCTGCTCGCCCTTGTTCTTGGCGCCTGCGGCCAGATCGGGGCGATCGACATTCCGCTTGGAGCGGGTGGAGCGGCGACCGCGGCGCCCGTCGACTTCAACACGATTCCGCTGGATCCCGCCGCCGCAGGCGGCGATCCGAATGCCGGCCTCCCGCCCGACCCGAACGCCGCCCCGGTGGTGCTCGATCCGCTTGCCGCGCCCGACGGGCTCGGCGAGCCCGACCAGGCCGCGGCGCTGGCCGCCAATGCCGGTGTCACGGTCGCCTTCAACGACATGCTTGGCGCCTGGACGGCGACCATCAACGCCGGCACGTGCCAGTTGTTCTTGTCCGGAACGGTCTGGGAAAACGGCTACCGCGGCTCGACCAGAGACTGCCCGAGCGACGCGTTGGCAACCGTATCGTCGTGGAACCTGATCGATCAGCAGGTGCTGCTTTTTGCCGCCGGCAACGAAATCGCGCGACTCTTTGCCGTCAGTCTGGTCCGCAATGGCGACCTTGTGGTGAACGCCCGTTTCGAGGGCCAGATGGCCGGCGGCGGGACGCCGGTCGCCTTTTTCCGCTAGAAGTGTCTCGCCGCAGCGGGTCGACGGTCGGGGGTTGAGGGGATGGCGAGAGCGAAGATCGCGTTGATCGGAGCCGGTCAGATCGGCGGCACCATCGCACATCTCGTCGGCCTCAAGCGCCTCGGCGACGCCGTCCTTGTCGATATTGCGGACGGCGTGCCGCAGGGCAAGGCACTCGATATCGCGCAGGCCGCCCCGATCCACGGCTTCGACGCTTCCTTCGCCGGCGCATCGAGCTACGAGGCGATCGAAGGGGCAGACGTCTGCGTCGTCACCGCCGGGATGCCGCGGAAGCCCGGCATGAGCCGCGACGATCTTCTGGAGGTGAACCTCAAAGTGATGGGCGCGGTTGCCGCCGGGATCGCCAGGCACGCACCCGGAGCTTTCGTGGTCTGCATCACCAATCCGCTTGACGCCATGGTGTGGGCCCTGCAGCGCTACGCCGGCCTTGCGACCGGAAAGATCGTCGGCATGGCCGGCGTTCTTGATTCGACCCGTTTCCGGGCTTTTCTCGCCGCCGAACTCAACGTGTCGGTCGAAGACGTATCCGCCTTCGTCCTCGGCGGCCATGGCGACTCCATGCTGCCCCTGCCCCGCTATTGTTCGGTCGGCGGCATCCCGCTTCCCGATCTGGTGGAAATGGGCTGGCTGACGACGGAGCGCCTGGAAGAGATTGTCGAGCGCACCCGCCGGGGCGGCGCCGAGATGGTGGCGCTGCTGCAGACCGGCTCGGCCTTTTACGCCCCGGCGGCGTCGGCCGTGCAGATGATCGAGAGCTACCTTCTCGACAAGCGGCGCCTGTTGCCGGCATCGGCCTACCTCGAAGGTCAGTATGGCGTCAGGGACCGCTTCATCGGTGTGCCGGTCGTTATCGGCGCCGGCGGCGTCGAGCGGATCATCGAAATCCATCTGACGAAGGCCGAACGCAGCCGGTTCGACGAATCGGTGGCATCTGTCGACCAGCTCATCGACGCCTGCAAGCGGCTTGATCCGAAGCTCGCTTAGCGGCGGTGCGTCGCGCCCTCGTGCCTTACCGTGATTTCTGATACCGATCCTTCACCGGAACAAAAACCACTATCGCCGACGGTGCGGGAGTCGGCGCACCGCGTTCGGACCCGCCGTCCGGACCCCGATCACGACAGGAGATGTCAAAATGGCGAGCTTCACAGGAACCGGGGCCGTTGCCGCCGAGACCGGCCGTGTCCGATTTGCGCCGGGCTTGGCCGCGCTGTTGGCGTCGGTCTTGCTGGCGGCTCCGGCGAGCGCCCAAAAGGGCGCGGCTTCGACCGAATTGGCCATTGACGCCGTTGATCGATGCGTGACGATCGCAAGCGCCACGCTGGAGGAAGCGGAAGCTGAACTCGTCAACCTCGGCTGGACGATTGAATATTCCGACATCAACGGCCCGTTCGTTTGGGAGCTCAGCGCCTCGAAGCTCTATCCCGACGGCGCCGACGTCTATTTGTTCGCTCTGATCGAGCTCTATCCGACCGGGCTCATCGTGTACTGCACCTACGACGCACAGGCCGTTCCGGGCGCCGTCGATTTCAACGCGATCGCCGAAACCTATGGCGTGGTCGGGACGATCGAACAGACTGACACCGGCACCTACGGCGCTTGGGAAGAAATCGGCGATGGCGGCGTATATTACGTGCTCGCCGACCAGAATCCCGCCGACGCCTATTTCTTCTTCCAGATGACGTTTGTCGTGTTGCCCGGCGAAGAGACCGGCGCCGTCAAATAGGACGGCCGCCCGGAAAAAAGCGGCCCCGGTGGGGAGGGGGCCGAGAGTCTGGTTGAACGGAGCCTTTTTGGAGGGCTCACGGCAACCTGACTAACGCCGCCGCGATGAAGCTGCGCTGAAGCGGCGGTTCAGCGGCGGTTCATGCTGCTAGCGCGCCGACCGCGGATGGGCCCGATCGTAGATCGCCAGCAGCCGGTCGGCTTCGATCGCCGTATAGACCTGGGTCGTCGATAGGCTGGCATGGCCGAGGAGTTCCTGCACCGTTCTGAGATCGCCGCTTGCCGCCAGGAGATGGGTGGCAAAGGAATGCCGGAGCGCGTGCGGCGTGGCGGACGATGGGAGGCCCAGCGCCGAACGCATCCGCTCGATCGTCTTCTGCACGACCCTCGCGCGGAGCGGCCCGCCCCGCACGCCGATAAAGAGCGGCGCGTCGTCGCCGGGCCGGTGCGGGCAGAGTGCCAGATAGTCGGCAACGCCACGGCCGACGACCGGAAGGATCGGGACGAGCCGGGCCTTCCCGCCCTTGCCGACGATCCGAAGGCTCTCGACGCCGGGGAGCGGCGCCTCGCCGCGGGTCAATGACAGCGCCTCCGAAATGCGGAGGCCCGAGCCATAGAGAAGCGACATCAGCGCCGCATCGCGGGCCGCGATCCAAGGCATTTCGGACAATTGCTCGTCCGGATCGGCGAGGCGCACCGCCAGCCCGGCTTCGATCGGCTTCGGCAGCGTCCTGGGTTGCTTCGGCGTGCGTAGCGCCCCGAGCGGCGCGATACCGATTCCGTTTTCGCGCTCGAGAAACCGCATCAGCGAGCGGACGCCGGAAAGGCCGCGCGCCAGCGTCCGCGCGCCGGCCCCGCCCCGCCGTCGTTCGGCGAGATAGGCGCGATAGTCGGCGGTGCTGAGCCCGCCAACAGCGCGGAGCCCGGGCGCACCGGCAAGATGTTCGGTCAGAAAAGACAGGAACTGGGCGACGTCGCGTTCGTAGGCCTCGCGGGTCTTCGCCGACAATCGCCTCTCGCTGCGAAGATGCCGGCGCCAGCGTTCACGTGCGTCGGCAAGATCGGGCGCGGCGCTGACAAGCGGCGGACGGGACAAGGCTGGCGATCCTCGCGAACGACGGAATCCCATCACCGCCCGGCGACGGTTAAGGGCGCCTTTACGCGGAGGCCGTCCGCGTCTTGCCGCGCTATTCGAGGGAGACGACTACCCGCTCGTGGCGTTCATGGCCGTCGATTTCGACGAGCTTGCCGTGCGCCTCGGGACTTTCCGACAGCCTGACGATCTCGGCGAGATCGATGCCTTCGTCCTGCAACGCCGCCACCGCCCGCTTCGGGATAAGGCTCGACGCGATCTTCAGCACTTTGGCCGGAATCGTGACCGTCGTGGATGGTTCGTCGGTGCTGCCCTTGAACACGCGGATCTTCAAATCGGCCATGTCGGCCTCCCTGTTGTAAGCTTGTGCGCTCGACGTTGAGTTGGGGTGCCGGCGCCGCCCGTACAATGGCGCCGAGCGCGCTCGCCGCCTTGCGTTGAATCAATGCCTTGCAGCGCCCGCCGGGGACGCCCGCAACTGCCATCTTCCATCGGGCCGTTCGTTCCGGCATTGTTCTCGGATGGATCATCGCACCGAATCGACCCGCGGGAGCCTCCGCCGCGGCGGCGAGGAAACGGCTGAGCTGCCGTTCGATGCGACAGGCGCGGGTGCTGCCGGCGTCGTCTCGGTGCTGCTGCCTTACGCCGTTGCCGGGCTTTACAGCTACCGCGTCCCGCGGGGGCTTGATCTTGTTCCGGGCGACATCGTCGAGGTTCCGCTCGGCACCCGCGACGTCGTCGGCGTCGTTTGGGACGATCCGCCGGACCTGGACCGGCGGTCGAACCGCTTGCGGGAAATCGTGGCGAAGTTCGACGTCCCGCCGCTCCCGCGCGAAGCGCGCGTATTCGTGGACTGGATCGCCGGCTACACGATCGCGACGCGCGGCATGATCCTGAGGATGGTTTTGAGGGCGCCGGGCGCGCTCAAGCCGGAAGCGGCGAAGATCGGGCTGCGCCTCGCCGGCCCGCCGCCGGAACGGCTGACGGCGGCGCGAACGCGGGTACTGAAGGTTCTCGCCGACGGCCTCGCCTGGTCGAAGGGTGGCCTTGCCGGCGCCGCGGGCGTCAGCCCGGGCGTCATCCAAGGCCTCGTCGAGGCCGGGACGCTTGAAGCGGTCGAGCTGCCGCCGCCGCCCGCGTCCCTGCCGCCCGATCCCAACTTCGCCGTGCCGTCGCTGAACGACGTCCAGGGCCGGGCCGTGGAGGCAATCCGCGAAACGGCGGCTGACGGCTTTTCGGTGACCCTGATTGACGGCGTCACAGGCTCGGGCAAGACCGAAGTCTATTTCGAAGCCGTCGCCGAGGCGCTCCGCCGCGGCGGCCAAGTCCTGATCCTGTTGCCCGAGATCGCGCTGACAGGCGATTTCCTCGAGCGCTTCGCGCTTCGTTTCGGCCGGAGGCCGGGCGAATGGCATTCCGACGTCGCTCCGCGCCAGCGCGAGCGGCTTTGGCGCGGCGTCGCCGACGGCTCGGTCCGCGCCGTGGTCGGCGCGCGCTCCGCGCTGTTCCTCCCCTTCCCGAACCTCCGACTGATCGTCGTCGACGAGGAGCACGACCCCGCCTACAAGCAGGAGGACGGCGTCACCTACCACGCCCGCGATATGGCGGTGGTGCGCGGCCGGCTCGGTTCCTTCCCCGTCGTTCTTTCCTCGGCTACGCCGTCGATCGAATCCCGGGTCAACGCCGACAAGGGCCGCTACCGCCGGATCGAGCTGCCCGAGCGCTTCGCCGGCGCCCCGCTGCCGGAGGTCACGGCCGTCGATCTCCGCGCCGATCCGCCCGAGCGCGGCCGCTGGCTGTCGCCGCCCCTGGCCGCGGCGGTCGCGGCAACCCTCGCCGAACGGCAGCAAGCGCTGCTCTTCCTCAATCGTCGCGGCTACGCGCCGCTGACGCTGTGCCGGAGCTGCGGCCACCGCTTCCAATGTCCGAACTGCGCGACGTGGCTGGTGGAGCACCGGTTCCGCAGCCAACTTGTCTGCCATCATTGCGGCCACTCGGAGCCGCGACCGGACGCCTGTCCAAATTGCGGCGACGAGGACAGCCTTGTCGCCTGCGGCCCCGGCGTCGAGCGGCTCGCCGAGGAGGTCGCAGAGCGCTTCCCCGAGGCGCGGGTCACGGTTCTGTCCAGCGATATGATCGGCGGCGTGCAGCGCCTCAGGCGGGAACTCGCCGCGATCGCCGCCGGCGAGGCCGACATCATCATCGGCACGCAGCTGGTGGCCAAGGGGCACAATTTTCCGCTGCTGAAACTCGTCGGCGTCGTGGACGCCGATCTCGGCCTCGCGCATGGCGACCTACGCGCCGCCGAACGGACCTTCCAGCTGCTGTCTCAGGTGACGGGCCGTGCGGGCCGCGTCGGCACCGCCAGCCGCGCCATCATTCAGACCACCGCGCCCGACCATCCGGTCATGCAAGCGATCGTCGCCGGGGACCGCGAGGCCTTCTATGCCCGCGAGATCGCGGAGCGCCGGTCGGCTCAGCTGCCGCCCTTCGCGCGGCTGGTGGCGGTGATCGTCACCGGTCCCGACCGCGACAGCGCCCGCGCTCACGCCTACACGCTCCGCCGTCACGCTCCGCCGAGCGAAGAGGCCGGCATCTCGGTATTCGGCCCGGCCGAAGCGCCGCTTGCCGTGATCCGCGGCCGCCACCGCTACCGGATGCTCGTCCATGCGCCGCGCGGCGCCGACGTTCAGGGCTTTGTTCGGGGCTGGCTGGACGCCGCGCCGAAGCCGCACGGCTCGGTCCGGGTGCTCGTCGACGTCGACCCGCAGAGTTTCATGTAGCGGCCGCCGCCGCGGCTGTCGCCGCGTTCTCGACAGTCCCGCTCCGCCGCCCGATCACGTGCCAAACGTCGAGTTCGCCGCTGCCCTTGACGGCGATCCGGCCGCGAGGAACGCACTCGAAGGCGTCGGAGATGAGCGCGGCGGTGGCCGCGGTGACCTGAACCGAGCCCGCCGCCCCGTGAGATTCCATGCGGCTGGCGAGGTTCACCGCAGCACCCCACAGATCGTAGATGAACTTCTTTCGGCCGA
>CAYOBK010000131.1:0-5412 GCA_964402275.1 uncultured Bauldia sp. | reverse complement strand
AAAATCGATTCGACATCCGGGAAGTATTTATAGAGCGTCGCCCGCCCGATCCCGGTCCTTTCGGCAATCGCCGACATCGTCACCGACAGCATCCCCTGCTCGGCGACGAGCGCCGCCGCAGCGTCCATCACCGCCGCCGCGACGTCGCGCCGATGCGATTCGATCGTCTCGTTCCACAGCTTCGGCATCGGCTTAGTATACACTCCGGCGCGATAGAGACAAACCGTATTGACAAAGACATTATGTATCGATAACGTCGAGACAGGATGACCACACGGAGAACCGGTAGGATGGTGGAGTCTCGGCCCGGCGACGGTGCGAAGGGCGGCGCCGATGCAGCCCCACCCATGCCGCGCTGGGTGAAGCTGTCCGCGCTGGCCGGCGCCGGCCTTGTGGCCGTGGCGGTCGCCGTCGCGGTGGCGTCGGGCGGCGAGCACGGCCCCGGGCGTCATCTCGGCCCGGCCGTGGACGAGGCGGGGGCTCCCGCCGAACCGGCCGCGCCGTAATGATCATGCCGCCGCGGCTGCGGAAGCTCGTGCTGACGACGCATGTGGCAACATCGGTCGGATGGATCGGTGCGCTCGCCGCCTATCTGATCCTGGACATCGCCGCCGTTTCGAGTGGGGACATCGCCACCGTCCGTTCGGTCTATCGTGCGATGGAGCTGATCGCGCTCGGCGCGATCCTGCCGCTGGCATTCGCGGCGTTGCTGACCGGCATCGCCAATGCGCTAGCCACGCCCTGGGGTCTCTTCCGGCATTACTGGGTGGTGGTGAGCCTGGTGTTGACGACCTTCGCCATAGCCGTCCTTATGTCCGAGACGCAGACGATCGCGTCTCTCGCCGAAACTGCCGCCGCCACCGCCGATCCCCGCACTCTACCGGGCACGCTCGTCCACTCCGGCGGCGGGCTCCTTGTGCTCTTGGTGATCATGACGCTGTCGATCTACAAGCCGCGCGGTCTGACCCGCTACGGATGGCGCAAGCAGCGGCAGGCGCGCCAAACGCCGGCCTGAAGCCGGCGCGGCGGCGCCAAGCGCCGATCAGTGCGGCTTTGGCTCCGGCGGCTCCTCCGCCCGCGCCGCTTCCTCCCAGGCTTTCATGTCGGGATCGGCGAGGATCGCGTCCTTGTAGGCTTCGGGCACCGGCTCGAGCGCAACGCTATAGGTGCGGAACCGCGTCGCCACCGGCGCATACATCGCGTCGGCGATGGTGAAATGGCCGAAGAGATACGGCCCGCCTTCCTTCTCGCCCCAATTCTCGCGGCACTCGGTCCAGATCTGCTGCACGCGCTTGAGGTCGCTCGCCGCCGGCTCGTCGTCGACCCGGACGCCCGGATGGCGGCCGAGGAGATCCATGTCGAGCCGGTCGCGGAGCGGCCGGAAGCCGGAATGCATCTCCGCCGAGATCGACCGCGCCCTCGCCCGCGCAATCGGATCTTCCGGCCACAGCCGCTTCTCCGGAAACACTTCGGCGAGATACTCGCCGATCGCTATCGTATCCCAGACCTTCACCGTCTGGTCGCCGCGCTCATGGATCAGCAGCGGCACCTTCGAGGTCGGGCTCATCGCGGTGAGCCGCGCTTTGTGCTCGGGCAGCCGGTAGCGGATCATCACCTCGTCGAATGGCGCGCCGGTCTTCCGCATCATCAGCCAGCCGCGCAGCGACCAGGAGGAGACGTGGCGGTAGCCGATCAGCAATGCGAATTCACTCATGAGAGGCCTTTAGACTTTTTGCCGGGAACGCAATCACCTAATCCCCCTCGAACGTCACGAGCGTGTGGACGGCGATGCCGGCCGCCCTGAGGCGCGCCGAACCGCCGAGATCGGGGAGGTCGATCACGAAGCTCGCAGCCACCAGGTCGCCGCCGGAGAGCGACACCAGCTTGGCCGCGGCTTCGGCGGTGCCGCCGGTCGCGATCAGATCATCGATCAGGAGCACGCGGTCGCCCGGCCGGATCGCGTCGGCGTGGATCTCGATCGTGTCGACGCCGTATTCCAGCACGTAGTCCTGGCCGATGGTCTTGGCCGGGAGTTTGCCCTTCTTGCGGATCGGCACAAAACCGCGGCCGAGTTCATGGGCGACCGCCCCGCCGAGGATGAAGCCGCGCGCCTCGATCCCGGCAACGCAGTCGATCTTGCCCGACAGGAACGGCAGGAGCAGGCCGTCGACCGCCGCGCGAAGCCCGACCGGATCGGCGATCAGCGTGGTGATGTCGCGGAACAGGATCCCGGGCTTCGGATAGTCCGGGATCGTCCTGATCAGCTCGCGGAGCGGCGCCGGATCAGGGAACGCCATTCGCTCCGCCGGCATCGAAGCCGAGATAGCCGGCGATGTCGATATCGAGCGCGACGAGGATGGCGACCGCGCCGACAAGGATCGCCGTCGCCAGCATGCCGCCGAGCAGCGCCGCCGGGAATTGCTTCCACCAGCGGCCCGAGGACTCGACACGCTTGACCGCCTCGTCGACGCGTCCGGCGATGCCTTCGCGGACGATCAGCGGCTTTTCCATCTCCACGGCGACCGACGCATAGGCGTCCAGCACCTGGCGTGCGGCGGTGCGGTAGCGGTCACGCTGCGCGAAGGTCATCTGCGCCGCAACGAAGGCCTCGACCTGATCGGGCGCCGGATCGGTTGCGTGCTGGTTTCGCCAGGCGATGATCCAGTCGCGCTTGTCCTTCTTGTAGAGCGAGTAACAGATGAGGCCGATGACGTCGTCATCGCCCTCGACCAAGTGGTCGTAGACGAGATTCCGCGGCGGCGTCGGCGAGGACCGCATGCCGATCGGAGTCGGCTGCGGCGTGTCTGCTATCGAAGCTGTCATGGAAGCCCCCCTGGCTTCGCCTCCCGTTGAAGTGCCGATGCTGCCGGCCGGAACCGCGCCTGCGGGCCTGGCCGCACTCGCCGGCTTGGCCGGCGGGATCGGCGGCGGTGGCGGCATCGCGGCCGCGACCGGTTCGGCCGGCATTGGCCGCGCGGCTCCGCGTCCCGCATTCGGCGCCGTGCGCGGCAGGTCGGGCCCATGGCGCTCAAGGCCCGCCTCGGTCGTCGGCTTGTCGCCGCTCTTGACCTTCGGCTGGTCGATCGAAACCGCCGGGATCGGCGCGAGTTTCGGTTCCCCCTCGCCCTCGCCATTGACGGCGCGCGCAACCACCGGAGCCAGCGCCCGCGACATCGCCGCTTCCATGTCGCGGTCGGCGCCGATCTCGGCGGGATTGCCGCCTTGCTTCTCGTCGCGATCGTCCGTCGACGGTTTCTCGTCCGCCGGGCGGGGCCTGTCCATCTCACTCATGATCCTGCTGCCGCTTTGCTGACCGGTATGAGCGGAGCGCATTCTTTGCGGCCGCCAGGCCGCGCTGGTGCGCATCTTCTCTGAGAGCGATCCTCAACGTCGGTATTCGCGCCGAATGACGCGGGGTATAGACGAAAATGCTCTCGCTGTCTGCCCGCTGCACGCGCCGCTCGCGCACCGCCTTGCGGCCGGCAGCGTCGTCGATAGCCATCGTGTGCCCCCCAATGACTGTCGCTGCAGTTGACCGCCAGTTCAGGCCGCGGTCAATGCTCGTTTGACCAGACCGTGCGTTTGGCGAGGTATGCGAGGCCGGCAAACACCACCAGGAAGATCATTACCTGAAAACCGAGGCGTTTGCGATCACCGAGTTTCGGCTCCGCCGTCCACATGAGGAAAGCCGCCACATCGGCGGCATATTGCTCCACCGTCTCCGGCGAGCCGTCCGCGTAGGCCACGGCCCCGTCGAACAGCGGCGGCGGCATGCCGATCCCGGCCCCGGCGATGAAATAGGGGTTGAAGAACGTTCCCTGCGGGACGGCCAGCCCCGCCGGCGGCTGGTCGCCGTAGCCGGTAAGCAGCGCATAGATGTAGTTGACCCCCGCCTCCTGATACTGGGTGAACGGATCGAGCAGCCAGCGGAAGCCCTCGCCGACCGCGCGGGCCTTGGCCATCAGCGAAAGGTCCGGCGGCTGGCCGGGGAAATTCGGCGTCGGGAAGTAGTCGGCGGCCCGTCCTTCTCGCAGCTCTCCGGTATCCTCGTCGAGCACCTGATAAGCTGCCGCGATCTCCTCCATCGCCTCTTCGCCGAGGAAGGGCCCGGTCTCGGAGGCGAGCGTGCGGAACGCGACGCGCTCGAGACCGTGGCAATTGCCGCAGACCTGGCGATAGACCTGAAGCCCGCGCTGAAGCTGGGCGGGGTCGTAGCGTCCGAATGGCCCGTCGAAGGTCCAGTTCCGCCGCTCGGGGATTTCCAGCGGGAAGTGGAACTCGGCGTGCTCCTCGTCCGCCGATTCCTCGACCGCGGCGGAAGCCGGCTCCTGCGCCGATACATGCGGTGCGTGCGGGACAAACCCCCAGGTCGCGCCGAACAACGCCAGAAGGATCGTTCTCCGCCGCGTCATTCGGCCGGGCTCCGGGCGCCCTCGGCGGCGGGAAGGACGGGTTCGCTGATACTGTCGGGAAGCGGCTTTGGCTTCTCGACCCTGCTGACCAGCGGCATAATGATCAGGAAATGCGCGAAGTAATAGGCGGTCAGGATCCGCGATGCGATGAGATAGCCGCCCTCCGGGGCTTGCGAGCCGAGATAGCCGAGGCCGATGCAGGTCGCGACCAGGATCCAGAAGAACTGCCGGTAGAGCGGCCGGAACCGCGCCGACCGCACCTTGGAGCGGTCGAGCCAGGGTACGAAGAACAGCACCGCGATCGCGCTGGCGAAGGCGACGACGCCGCCGAGCTTGTCGGGGATAGCGCGCAGGATCGCGTAGAACGGCAGGAAATACCATTCCGGAACGATGTGCGCGGGCGTCACCACCTCGTTGGCGGGGATGTAGTTGTCGGGATGGCCGAGATAATTCGGCGCATAGAACACGAACCACGCGAACAGGATCAGGAACACCGACAGGCCGAACAGATCCTTGGTCGTGTAGTAGGGGTGGAACGGCACCACGTCCTGCCGCTTCTTGATCGCGACGCCGAGCGGGTTGCCGTTGCCGGGGATATGCAGCGCCCAGATATGCAGCACGACGACGCCGGCGATCACGAACGGCAACAGATAGTGCAGCGAGTAGAAGCGGTTGAGCGTGTCATCGCCGACCGAATAGCCGCCCCACAGCCAGGTGGTGATCGACTCGCCGACGATCGGAATCGCCGAGAACAGATTGGTGATGACGCTCGCAGCCCAGAACGACATCTGGCCCCACGGCAGCGTGTAGCCGAGAAAAGCCGTCGCGACCGTCAGGAGGAAGAGGAGCACGCCGAGAATCCACAGCACCTCGCGCGGCGCCTTGAACGAGCCGTAATAGAGGCCGCGGAACATGTGGATGTAGAGCGCCACGAAGAACATGGACGCGCCGTTGGAGTGGATGTAGCGGATCAGCCAGCCGTAATTGACGTCGCGCATGA
>CAYOBK010000130.1:0-1724 GCA_964402275.1 uncultured Bauldia sp. | reverse complement strand
ACGGCTTTGTCCGCATCGCCCTCGTCGAGAACGAGCAGCGCATTCGGCAAGCGGGGCGTAACCTCCGCCGCTTTCTTGAAAGCGCTGAGAAAACATTGCACAACGTCGTGCCGATGGCCGGCGGTCGCCGCTAGCCGCGGATAGCCCAGGCGGTTCAATATGTCCGAAGTGCTACGTTTGGGCCTTGCCGGGCTCGGCACGGTCGGCGCCTCCCTGTTGCAGATGCTCCAACGCCATCCGGGCGAGATCGCCGAGCGTTGCGGCCGGCCGGTGACGGTCCGGGGCGTGTCCGCCCGCGATCGGATCAAGCGGCGTGCGGCCGACACTTCGCCCTACCGCTGGTTCGACGACCCGGTAGAACTCGCCCGGAATCCGGAGATCGATGTTTTCGTCGAGCTGATTGGCGGCGAGCGCGGCAAGGCCGACGAGGCAGTGCGCGCGGCCCTGGCCGCCGGGAAACATGTCGTCACCGCCAACAAGGCGCTGCTGGCGGCGTCGGGGCAGGAACTGGCCGAGCTGGCCGAGCGAAGCGGCGTCAGCCTCAATTTCGAGGCCGCCGCCGCCGGCGCGATCCCCATCGTCAAGACGCTCCGCGAGTCGCTCGCCGGCAATAAAGTGCGTCGGCTCTACGGCATCTTCAACGGGACTTGCAACTACATCCTCACGCGGATGGAGCGCGAAGGCATCGATTTCGACACTTGCCTCCGCGATGCCCAGAGGCTCGGCTATGCCGAGGCCGACCCGAGCTTCGACATCGGCGGCCAGGATTCGGCGCACAAGCTCGCCATCCTCACCGCGATTGCCTTCGGCACCCGGATCGACGCGGCTGCGGTCTATGTCGAAGGCATTGAAGCGGTCACGCCGGCCGATCTCGAAGCCGCGGACGAACTCGGCTACAGCCTGAAGCTCCTCGGCATTGCGGTCATGACCGAGACCGGCATCGAGCAGCGCGTCCACCCGGCGATGATCCCGAAATCCTCTCCGATCGCCGCAATCGACGGCGTCACCAATGCCGTGGCGATCGAGGCCGATTTCGCCGGCGAGATAATGCTGTCCGGGCCCGGCGCCGGCGGCGACGCGACGGCATCCGCCGTGATGAGCGACATCGCCGACATTGCCCGCGGCATTCGCCTCCCGACGTTCGGCCGGCCGGTGTCGCATCTCGAACCGCATCGCCGTGCCGCGATGCGCGCGCATGCCGGCGGCTACTATCTCCGCCTCACCGTCTTCGACCGGCCGGGCGCCTTCGCCGCCATCGCGACTCGCATGGCGGAGCACGGCATCTCCCTCGAATCGATCGTTCAGCGGCGTCGGGAGCCGCACGCCCGCGCGCCCGAGCACCTTGAGCCGGCGGCGCCGCAGCCGGTGATCATGATCACCTACGAGACGACCGAATCGGCAATCCGCACCGCACTCGACGAAATCAATGCCGATGGCCATATCGCGGATGAACCGCAACTGATCCGCATCGAGCCGCTGAGCTGATGCCGCGACCGGTTGCGCCACGAAGCGAATGACGGCGACCGAACAAACGAAACCGCTTCCGGCGTCACCCCCGGCCCCTCCGCGGGCGCTCCTCGGCGTTGAGCGGTCTGTTGCCGGCCGGCGCTGGGTGGATCGCCTCGACGAGCACGGCAACGCCTTGGCGTTGGATATCGCCCAGCGGAACGACTTCCCGGAGTTGCTGGCGCGCGTATTGGCGGGACGGGGTGTGTCGGCGCGCG
>CAYOBK010000129.1:0-2511 GCA_964402275.1 uncultured Bauldia sp. | reverse complement strand
CTTGCCGGCAACGGCGCCGAGGAACGCATCGATCTCGGCGCGAAGAGCATCGACATGCGCGATCTCGGCGTCATGCACGGCGGCGTCTTCGGATGAGAACGCGCCGAGCCGGCCGGTCATCAGATCGGCCGAGAGCGAGCGATAGGCCTCGGTGACCTTGATCGTCCTGCTGAACGTCGTCGCGACCCGGCTGCCGGAGAAATGGGCGACGCAGCCGTTGGCGAAGCCGACCCGCGCCAGGACGGAGTCGAGTCCGTGGCCCATCATCGATACGCCCGACGCGCTGACGTCGACGGGCTCGGATCCGACAAGATCGAGCGCGAGGTCGAGATCGTGGATCATGAGGTCGAGCACGACGTCGACGTCGAGGATGCGCCCGCGCCAGGGCGTGTGGCGCCAGCATTCGATCTGCCGCGGCGGCGCCCGAAGGCTCTCCTTGAGGCGCCTATAGGTGGCCGAGAAACGCTCGATGTGACCGACATGCAGTCTGACGCCGCGGCGTTCGGCGAGCTCGGCCAGTTGCCTGGCGCCGTTGGCGGATTCGCAGAGGGGCTTCTCCACCAACACGGAGATGCCTGCCTCGATCAGGTCGGAGGTGATCTTGTGGTGCAGAGCCGTCGGCGCGGCAATCGACGCCGCATCGATCCTGCCGATGAGGTCGGTGTGGTCGCCGACCCGGATGTCGCCATAGGCGGCCCGGATATCCTCGCCGGCCTTCTCGCCCGGATCGGCGATGAGAACCAGCTCGGCGCCGGGATGGTTTGAGTAGTGCTTAGCGTGAAAGGTGCCGAAATAGCCGTGTCCCACGACGCCGACCCGGATCCGCTTCGCCATCTCGCCCTCCCGCTACAGGAGGCCGAACCATAGCGCAGCGATGCCGAGAAAGGCGAAAAAGCCAACGACGTCGGTCACGGTGGTGACGAAGACGCCGGACGAGACGGCCGGATCGAGCTTGAGCCGGTTCAACGTCAGCGGGATCAGCACGCCCGCCACACCCGCCATCAGCATATTGATCACGAGCGCCAGACCGATGACGAGGCCAAGCTCGGGATTGGAGAACCACAATCCCGCCGCGATCCCCACCAGAACGGCAATGGCGATCCCGTTGAGGAGGCCGACGAGCATCTCGCGCAGGATCACGCGACGGGCATTGCCGCGGCCGAGATCGCGGGTTGCAATCGCCCGGACCGTCACGGTCATCGCCTGCACGCCGGTGTTGCCGCCGAGGGTGGCGACGATCGGCATCAGGACCGCAAGCGCAACCATCTGCTCTATCGACGCGCCGAATATGCCGATGACGCCGGCCGCCAGGAACGCCGTGACCGTGTTGATCACGAGCCACGGCAGGCGCGAGCGCGAGCTTCGCAGCACCGACCCGGTGAGTTCCTCGTCGCCGAGACCGGCAAGATGGCGGATGTCCTCGTCGGTCTCTTCCTCGATCACGTCGAGCATGTCGTCGATTGTGAGGACACCGACCAGCCTCTCGCCTTCATCGACTACCGGCGCCGATACCAGATCGTACCGTTCGAAACGCCGCGCCACTTCCTCCTGATCTTCGGTCGCGCGCACCACCTGACCGGTTTCGTCCATCAGTTCGAGCAGCGGCGTCGGTCGCTTCGCGCGCAAGAGGCGGTTGAGCCGGACCACGCCGAGCAAACGGAAAGACGGGTCGACAACGAACACTTCGTGGAAGTCGTCGGGGAGATCGCT
The DNA here is from genome assembly GCA_964402275.1 of uncultured Bauldia sp. Classification (GTDB taxonomy): domain Bacteria; phylum Pseudomonadota; class Alphaproteobacteria; order Rhizobiales; family Kaistiaceae; genus JADLGL01. The sequence goes on along the minus strand of CAYOBK010000129.1, from coordinate 801 downwards.
CGCTTCGCGCATATGGTCGATGGCCTGGCCGACGGTCCAGAACTGCGGAACGGCGATGAAGGCCGCCTGCATCCGACGGCCGGCCGATTCCTCCGGGTAATCGAGGTTGCGCTTGAGCGCGACCCGATCCGCGGCCGGAAGCTGCTCGAGGATCTCCTGCCGATCGGCATCGTCGAGATCTTCGAGGATGTAGACCGCGTCGTCCGAATCGAGCTCAGCAACCCCCTCGGCCACCGTCCGCGACGGCAGTTCCTCCAGCAGGTGATCGCGGATGCCGTCATCGACCTCCGCCAATACGGCAAAGTCGAACCTGTCGCCGAGAAGCTGGACAAAGGCGATGCGATCGTCGGGAGAAAGCGCCTCGATCAGGTCCGCGACGTCGGCGATATGGAGGCCGGCGACGAGCGAGGCGAGCCGGTCATAGTCTCCGACTTCGATGGCGTCGGTGACGGCTTCGACGAAGCCTGCGGCGAGCGTTCCATCGGGCTCGCGCGCCAGGAGCGTCCCGCCCTCCCCTTCGTCGGCGCCGGCCTCCGCATCGGCCATAATGCCCCCAATCCCCGGCTCACGCCGGGCAATCTGAATGTCGCTCGTCCGCCGGGCACGGCGCGACATTCACGCCTGCCCGAGCCGACCTTCGACGCCGGGTCTTACTTGTCCGCGCGGCAGGGGAATGGTGCGGTGGAGAAGACTCGAACTTCCACGGGTTGCCCCACAGCGACCTCAACGCTGCGCGTCTACCAGTTCCGCCACCACCGCACACTTGATGGAAGGCCGCGTTGCGATCCTCGCCCGCGCGGG
>CAYOBK010000128.1:0-2120 GCA_964402275.1 uncultured Bauldia sp. | reverse complement strand
GCTACGTGCTGGCCGCGGAGGTCGAGAGGACCCCGGCATGAGCCTGGCGCCGCGAACGCTCGCCGGGCAACTGATCGCGCTGCTGCTGGCGGCCCTGGCGATCTCGCAGATCATCGCCTTTCTCATCTACAACGACGAAAGGTCCGACGCGCTGCGGCAGGCAGACCGGTTCGGCCTGATCGAGAATACCGCCTCGGTGCTTCGCATGCTTCGCCTCGCGCCGCCGGAGTTGCGTGATGAACTGGCGCGCGCCGCCAGCTCCTCGCGCGTTCGCTTCTGGACGACGGAAGAGAGTGTAGTGGCGGCCGTGCCGCCCGAGCCGGGCGTCCCGGTGCAGATCGTCCGGATCTTCGGCGAAGCGCTGCGCGACCGGGTGCGGGTCGTCGTGCTTCCCGAAGGCGGGCCGGTCCGGCGGCTCCCTCCGCCCGACTTCCAGCGCTTCGTGCCCTTCCAGGACGACCGCTACGACATCCTGGTGTCGGTGCCGTTCTCCGATTCGGGTTGGCTCAATGCACAGACGCAGATCAGCACGGAGCCGGTGACCTGGGCATGGGCGTCGACGGCCTCGACCGCGGTGATGGTGGTCGCCATCTTGTTGATTGTCGCGCTAACCGCCCGACGGGCGACGCGTCCGCTTCGCGCGGTCGCAGCCAAGGCCGATGCGCTCGGCCGCGGCGCACCCGAGCCGCCGTTGGCGGAAGAGGGGGCGGACGAGGTGCGGCGCGTGACCGTGGCGTTCAACCGCATGCAGGACCGCCTCAGCCGGTTCGTCGCCGACAGGACGCGCATGCTGGCCGCGATCGGCCACGACCTCAGGACACCGATCACCTCGCTGAAACTGCGCGCGGAACTCCTCGACGACGAAGAGGCGCGAACCAAGATCACGGCAACGCTCGAAGAGATGCAACAGATGATCGAGGCAACGCTGGCGTTCGTCCGCGAGGAGGCTACGGTGGAGCCCACGAGGACAGTCGATCTGGCGGCGCTGATTTCGACGATCGTCGACGACTACGCCGATCTCGGAAAGGATGTCCGGTTCGCCGGCGGCGGCCGCCTCCCTTATCGATGCCGCCCCACGGCGCTTCGGCGCGCGCTCACCAATCTCGTCGAGAACGCGATCCGCTACGGCGAGCGCGCGCGCGTCTCGCTGACCAACGAGGAGTCGGGTCCGGTCATCGCGATCGAGGACCGTGGCCCCGGCATACCGCCGGATCGGATGAACGACGTCTTCCAGCCATTCGTCCGCCTCGAGGAATCGCGAAGCCGTTCGACCGGGGGCGTCGGGCTCGGCTTGTCGATCGCTCGGTCGATCGTCCTGGCCCATGGCGGCGAGCTGGTGCTTGCCAATATCCCGACCGGGGGCCTCCGCGCCGAGCTGAGGCTGCCTCGCGCGGATCAGGACATCGCCGGAAGCCTGGCATAGCGACCGCCGCGCCGGTCATTGTCCGGGCCCCGATTTGCCCTTCGCCAAGCCGGCGATGTATGCCCATCTGACGGGCACGATCCCGGGTTCTACTATCCAGCGCATTTGCATCGTTGAGCAGATTCCGGTTGTGGCCTTCCGTGCCGATGACGGGACGAGGCGCGGGCTGAAGGGGTGATGGACGAACCTCTCTTTAAAGGGCCGATCCTGGTCACCGGGGCGACCGGTTTCCTCGGGCAGCATCTCGTGCGCCGCCTGATCGAGCTCGGCCAACCGGTGCGGGCGACCGGCCGCAATCTGCGAATCGGTCTCGGCCTGCAGGCGGCCGGTGCCGAGTTCCGTCCGGTGGATCTCCGCGACCGGCCCGGCATGATGGCGGCCATGCGGGGCGTCGCCGCCGTGGTCCATAGCGGCGCGCTTTCGTCGGTTTGGGGCCGCCGCGAGGACTTCCACGCGATAAATGTCGGCGGGACAGAAAATGTGATTGCCGCCTGCCGCGCTCACGGAGTTAAGCGGCTAGTCTATATCTCGTCGCCTAGCGTAATGACCCGGCCGATAGCTCAGCTGGACCTCAAGGAAAGCGAGCCGCTGCCAGACCAGCATGTGTCGGTCTATTCCGAGACGAAGCGACTAGGGGAGGAGCGCGTGCATCAGGTCGCGGCGGACGCGTCGGGATTGGAGACGGTCATATTGCGCC
>CAYOBK010000127.1:0-6038 GCA_964402275.1 uncultured Bauldia sp. | reverse complement strand
CTGCCGCCGGGCGGCCGGCTGCCGCGGCCGGACCTCCTGATCGTCGCGCGCGGCGGCGGAAGCCTCGAGGATCTGTGGCCGTTCAACGAGGAGATCGTGGTACGCGCCGCGGCCGCGGTCTCGATCCCGCTGATCTCCGCGGTCGGACACGAAACCGACGTCACGCTGATCGACCATGTCGCCGATTTCCGCGCGCCGACGCCGACCGGCGCCGCGGAGCGAGCCGTGCCCGTGCGAAGCGAATTGATTGCCAAGACCGACAGCCTCATCGGCCGATCCCGCGCCGCCGTTGCCCGGACGGTCGAGAGCCGGCGCCGGGACCTTGCCGGGTATGCGCGCGCCCTCCCTTCGGCCACCGGCGTCCTTGCCGATCCGAGCCGCAGCCTCGACGAGATCGCGGCCCGGCTCGGGCGGTCGCTCGCCGCCAACGCCGCCGCCCATCGCGCGCGTCTCGACAAGGCCGCGGCCGGCCTCTCGCCGGCGGGGCTTGGCCGGCTTGTCAGCCATTCGGCGGCGCGGATCGCGGCCGTCGGCGACCGGATGGCGCAGGCGCTGTCGGTCCACGCCGAGCGGAAGCGAGCGGCGCTGGCGCTCCGTGCGCGGCGGCTCCGCCCGGCGCCGCTGGCCGAGCGCATTGCCTCGGCCTCGGCGCGGCTCGCGGAGCTCGACCGCCGGCAACGCCGCGGCATCCGGCAAAGACTGCAAGGCGCCTGGCTGAGACTGGAAGCTCTCGACAAACTGCTGGATGCGTTCTCGCTGTCGAAGGAGAGCGTCCTCGCGCGCGGCTATGCCCTCGTCCATGCCGTCGGCAAGCTGGTGAGCAAAGCGAGCGAGATGCCGAGCGGCGGCGCCATCGAAATCGAATTCGCCGACGGCCGGGTCTCGGCGATCGCCGGAAGCGGCGCGATCAGCCCGAAGCGGCCGCGCCGAAGGACGACAGCGCCCGATCCCGGCCAGGCATCGCTGTTCGACGGCGAGGAATCCTGAGGCTCGCTGGTCCAGCTGGGTGGGCTCGAACCACCGACCTCCGGAGCCACAATCCGGCGCTCTAACCAACTGAGCTACAGCTGCATTGGTGATCCGCGGACGGTATGCACTCGCCCGCTTCATTTCAAGCAAGATGCCCCGGAGTCGTTGCCAATCGATGAGCGGCTCCCGAACGCCCGGACGGGCATGGACGAGGCCGGTAATTGGCTCTATTCACGGGGCGACAGCCGGGTCGGGGGACAATGCGGCGACTCTCATCGTCGCCGGCGGGCGGAATGAAGCGGCGGGGGCACTCCTATCTCGACCTGACGGCGCGGCCGGACATCGGGGCGCTGGCACTGGTGCCGCAACCGGCGTGGCTGTGGGAGATCGACGGCGCCGTTCTCAACTGGACCAACGTCGCGGGCGCCAGGCTTCTGGGTGCCGGCTCGATCGAAGGCCTCCTCGATCAGGGCCAACAGATCGGCGCCACGCCCGCCAACCTTTCCGAGGTGGTGGCCCGGCTTTCCGACGCGCCGCATATGGCAGAGCTGCAATTTGCGATTGGCGCGGAACGCCGTGCCGTATGGTGCCTCTGCAGCCGGCCCGAACTCGACGACGGAACGCTCGGCGTGCTCGCGGTCGCAACCGATGAGGCGGCGGCGCTCGAACCCCTGAGCATTCGGGCGGGCCGCCTGGTCCGGTCGCTCGCAGGCGAGGACATGGTCGCCGCGGTGGCGCGGCCGGACGGCCGCGTGGTCGCCGCATCCGACGGCATTGCATGGCTTGCCGGCGGCGCCGGGATGGTTGCGGACCTTGCGGCGGAACTCGGCGTTTCCGGCGAGCGGCTGGTGAAGCGGCATGTCCGCCTGGGCGAAGCGAGCCGGCTTATCGGCGCCGCATCGGCGAACACAGCCGACGGCGATCTTGTGCTCGTCATCGCGGGGCCGGCGGAGCCGGCGGCAAAACCGCTGCTCCCGGAGGCGAGGGGCCTTCAGAGCCATGGGCCGCCGCCGGCGCGATTCACCTTCAGCCTCGACGCCGACCAGCGATTCATCGCCCTATCCTCGGAGCTTTCGGCGGTCGTCGGCACGGAGGCTGCCGATGTCCTCGGCAGCAGCTGGGACGAGATCGCCGACCGCTTCGGCCTCGACGGGCCCGGCGTCATCCGCGAGGCGCTTTCCAGGCGGGACACCAGGAGCGGCGTCGCGATCCGCTGGCCGATCGGCGGAGAGGATCGCAGCGCCGCCGTCGAAATCACCGTGATGCCGAGCTTCGGACGGAACGGCGTGTTCGAGGGGTTTCGCGGCTTCGGCGTGTTTCGCGCCGATTCCGTGCCGGCGCCGGTTCCCGCGGCCGGGACGGCCGGCGACGAACGACAACCCGATCCCGGCGAGGCGCCCGCGTCCAACATCGTCCGTTTGCGCTCGCCCGACCGGGCCGGCACCGCGGCAGGGCTCAGCGGCGACGAACAGGATGCGTTCCGCCGCATCGCAGACGAATTGCGCTCCATCGGCGGGCGCGGCGCGGAGATACCCGCCGACCGGCCGGCGGCGCCGGACCAGGACAAGGCCGCCTCCGCACCGATTGCGGTGCCGACCGGCCTGCTCGACAGGATTCCGGTCGGCATGATCGTGTTCCGTGACCAGGACGTCTTGTTCGCAAACCGGGCGCTGCTCGACCGCCTCGACTACCCCAATGTCGCGGCGCTGGCGGCGGCCGGCGGTATCGAAGCCCTGTTTGCCTTCAAGGCTGAACCTCCGGTGACCGATGCCGGAGCGACCAGGAGCATTCCGCTCCGCGCCGCGGACGGACGGCAAATCTCCGCCGAGGCGCGGCTGCATGTCGTACCCTGGGTCGACGGACCCGCGACAATGCTCTCGATCCGCGATTCCCGCGAGCCCTTCGGACCTCGACCGTCGGACGAGCTCGACGCCGCCCTGACCCGCCTCGATGAACTCGAGGCCGTGCTCGACACCGCGACCGACGGCACCCTCGTTCTGGACGGTGAAGGCCGGATACTGCGGCTCAACCGAAGCGCCGAAGCCCTTTTCGGCGTGAACGCAACCGAGATGGTCGGCAGGCCGTTCGTCGAGCTGCTGGCGGAGGAAAGCCAAAAATCGGCAACGGACTATCTCGACGGGCTGGCGCGGAATGGCGTCGCCTCCGTGCTCAACGACGGCCGCGAAGTCATCGGCCGTGTTCCGGCGGGCGGCTTGATCCCCTTGTTCATGACGATGGGGCGGCTGTCGGAGCGCGGCAAGTTCTGCGCGGTGCTGCGCGACATCACGCAGTGGAAGAACGCCGAGGAGGAACTGGTCGCGGCACGACGCACGGCCGAGCTCGCCAACCAGCAGAAGTCGGAGTTCCTGGCCAAGATCAGCCACGAGATCCGTACCCCGCTCAACGCGATCATCGGCTTTTCCGACGTGATCATCGAAGAACGGTTCGGCCCGATCGGCAGCGAACGCTACCGCGAATACCTTCGCGACATCCGCCTGTCCGGCACGCATTTGATGAGCCTGATCAACGACCTGCTGGACCTGTCGAAAATCGAATCGGGCAAGCTCGAGCTGTCTTTCACCGCGGTCCCGGTCAACCGCATCGTTCAGGAATCGGTGGCGCTTATGCAGCCGGAGGCCAACCGCCGGCGCATCATCATCCGCACCAGCCTTGCCGACGACGTGCCGAAGGTCGTGGCCGACGAACGCTCGCTCCGCCAGATCGTGCTCAACCTCCTGTCGAACGCCGTCAAGTTCAACGTGGCCGCGGGCCAGGTCATCGTCTCCACGGCGGTGGACGAGAGGGGCGAGGTAATCATCCGGATCCGCGATACGGGGATCGGGATGTCCGAGAAAGACATTCTGTCGGCGATGAAGCCGTTTCAGCAGGTCGCGGGGCCGTCGCGGTTCGAAGGCACCGGGCTCGGCTTGCCTTTGACGAAAGCGCTTGTCGAGGCCAATCGCGCGACTTTCAAGATCGACAGCGTGCCCAATCAGGGCACGTTGGTGCGGATCAGTTTCCCGGTCGAGCGCGTGCTTCAGCCCTGAGGTCGGGCATTCTTAGCGCTTGCCGCACAACGGGAATTCCTTCGCCGTTTAGAGGCGTTTCACTTTTTATCTCTTCTAACTATTTGAATTTATTGTGAAATCTGTTGACTTGGCGGACGCCGATTGGCAAGCAGGCGGAACGGCAATTCATGCCGTCATCCCTGGAACCGCGCGGCCTTGCACCTCGCGCTGATTGGAGGATTACGAATGCCGCATCTCATTCGCCGGCTCGCCGGCGCGATCGCGCTCGGCGGAGCCGTCTTGTTCGCTGCCGCGAACTCCGCGTCGGCACAGTCAGTCAATATCTACACAACGCGGGAGCCGGGGCTGGTATTGCCCCTGTTCGACGCTTTCCGCCGGGAGACGGGGATCACCGTCAATACCGTCTTTATCAGCCAGGGAGTTGCCGAGCGCATGATCGCCGAGGGCGACGGCTCGCCGGCCGACCTCGTCATGATGGTCGACTATGGCGAGTTGATAAACCTCGTCGAGCGCGGTCTCACCCAGCCCGTTCAGTCGGAGGTCCTGACGAACGCGGTGCCGGAAAACCTTCGCGATCCGAATGGCAACTGGTTTACCCTGTCGCTTCGCGCGCGGGTGATCTATGCCTCGATCGATCGCGTGGACGTCGACGAGTTGACCTACGAGGATCTCGCCGGTCCGGAATGGGCGGGCCGAGTTTGCATCCGCTCCGGCCAGCATCCTTACAATACGTCCCTGTTCGCGGCGTTGATCGCCAAGCACGGCGAGGAGGCGACCGAGGAATATCTGCGGGCGCTGCGTGGGAATCTGGCGAGAACGGCGGGCGGCGGCGATCGCGACGGGGCCCGCGACATTCTTGCCGGAATTTGCGATGTCGCGATCGGCAATTCCTATTATGTCGGATTGATGCGCTCGGGCGCCGGCGGCGCCGAGCAACTGGAATGGGGCGCGGCGATCAAGGTCATCCTGCCGACCTTCGAAGACGGCCTTGGAACCCACGTCAACATATCGGGTGCGGCGATCGCCCGCTACGCGCCGAACTACGACAACGCGGTGCGGCTGCTCGAGTTCCTGGTGTCGCCGGAAGCGCAGGAGATCTACGCCCAGGCCAACTATGAGTATCCCGTGCGCGCCGACGTGCCGGTCGATCCGATCATCGCCGCGCTCGGCGAGCTGACGGTCGATCCGTTACCGCTCAGCGACATCGGAACATATCGCACCAGGGCAAGCCAGCTTGTCGACATCGTCGGCTTCGACAACTGAGGGCGGCGGCCGGCGGCTCGCCGCCCGCAGCTGGCACCGACGGCGGTGAAGTCGCCGGCATCGTCACAACGGGATCAGGTCGGCGCGAGCGGGCGCCGGCCTGACGTCCAACGCCGGTGGCTGATACCGGTCCTGCTGATCGCCGCGGCGGTATTGTCGCCGGTTGTTGGGCTTGTCTGGTTTGCGGCGGAAGGCTCCGGCGATCTTTGGCCGCATCTCGTCCAGAACGTCCTTCCGCGAGCGACGCGGACGACCCTGATCCTGCTTCTCGGGGTCGGAGTGGCGGTGACGGCGATCGGCGTCGGCACGGCGTGGCTGATCAGCGTCTACCGGTTCCCGGGCCGCCGTTTTCTGGAGTGGGCGCTGCTTCTGCCGCTGGCGGTTCCGACATATGTGATCGCCTATGCCTATCTCGACGTGATGCACCCGGTCGGCCCGGTCCAGACCTTCATCCGCGATCTCTTCGGCATCGCTAACCCCCGTGACCTGTGGTTTCCCGAGATCCGCTCGATGGGAGGCGCGATCGCACTGCTCGGCCTGGTGCTGTTCCCCTACGTCTATCTTCCGGTACGAGCGCTGTTTCTGATGCAATCATCGAGCTTCCTCGAAGCGTCGCGGACGCTCGGCGCCGGTCCGTGGGCGATGTTCCTTCGCGTCGCCCTGCCGCTCGCGCGACCGGCGGTCGTCGTCGGCCTGACGCTCGCGCTCCTCGAGACGCTCAATGACATCGGCGCCTCGGAGTTCCTCGGCATCCGCACCATGACTGTCTCGATCTAC
>CAYOBK010000126.1:0-1669 GCA_964402275.1 uncultured Bauldia sp. | reverse complement strand
GCCGGCGAAGATCGCCGCACGCGCGTTGGTGTTGCTGAGGTTGGCGTTGATCAGAATGGCCCGGGAGAAATCCGCCTCGCGCATCGAGGCCTGCCGCATGCCCGCATCGGTCAGATTGACGCCGGCGAAGATGGCGCCGTTCAGCACGGTGCTTTCGAAATAGGCGTTGACCGCCACGGCGCCGGTGAGGTCCGCGCCGGTCAGATTGGCAAACAGGAAATAAGCGTTCGTCAGGTCGGCGTTCACCAGTCGCGCGCCGGTGAAATCGACGTCCGGAAGGATCGCGTCGCGAAGGCCGGCGCGTTCGAGATTGGCGCCGACCATGGTGGCGGCGGTGAAGTCGGAAGCGGCAAGCAGTGCCGCGGTCAGGTTGGCGCCGGTCAGATCGGCCCGCGTCCCCAACGACAAGCGGATGTTGGCGTTGCTGAGATTGGCGTTGACCAGGATGGCGTTGGTGAGGTCGGTCTCGCGGAGCGAAGCCTGGCGAAGGCCGGCGTCGGTGAGATCGGCGCCGACGAGCGTCGCGCCCGTCAGGATCGCGGTGTCGAAATAGGCGTTGACCAGGACTGCGCCGGTAAGGTCCGCGTCGGCGAGATTGGCGGAACGGACATAGGCGTCTGTGAGATTGGCGCCGGCGAGCGTCGCGCCCGTCAGGTTCGACGTGGCGAGGTAGGCGCGGACGAGATCGGCGCCGGCAAGATCCGCGCCGGGTAGCGCGGCCCGGCTGAGATCGCAATCGGCGCAAGCGTTCGTCGCCAGCAACTGCTCCAACTGGGCCGGATCGAAGGCCGATGCCGGCACGCCGAGGAGGGCCAACGCCACAAAGCCACCCGCGACACGCTTCATCGTTGTTTCCCCGCGCCGATCGGCCCGCTCCGGCTGTGCGGGACCGGCAGGCGGCCCACGTCGTTAGTATTACCGGCAACCGGCCGGCGGGCAAATCCTCGCGGGAATCGGCGCGATCCCGAGGATACGAAGGGTCGGCCGGCCGGGATCGGGAGAATTCGATCGATCGGGGAAAGGCGATGGTCACCACCCTCGGCTAGTCGTATCGCCAGCGGAACCCCGCGTTTGACCAGCTGAGGACCACCATGGGCGCGATCACCATCGAGACCACGATTGCGGCTCCGAGGGAGCATATTTGGGAGATTCTGGCCGATCTCAAGGCGATTCCGGACTACCACCCCTGGGTGACGCGGGCCGTTCTCGCGCCGGGTCCGAAGGTCGGCGTCGGCGCGGGCCGGATGGTCCACATGCGCGACGGCAAGAACTGGGTCAACGAGCGCGTCGCCGAATGGGACGAGGGCCGCCGCCAGGTCGTGGAAGCGATCGCAACGAGCCTGCCGATGTCGTCGCGCGTCGTGACAGTGGAACTGTCGGATGCGGAGGGCGGCGGGACCCTGGTCCGGGTCGCGGCGACGTATCGCTTCAAATACGGTCCTATCGGATTCCTGCTCGACTATTTGTTCCTCCGAAACGGCGTCCACCGCCTGTTCACCGACTGCCTGACGGGGTTGAAGGACTATGCCGAGACAGGCAGGAGCTCGAGCAATTGGCTGATGTCGCCGCAGGGCACCTGGATCCGTCCGACCTGGCCTGCGCGCGCCGCCTGAGCACAGCAATTCACACCCCGGCGATCTTTGCTGTTGACGTCGGGTCGCTTTGCGCC
>CAYOBK010000125.1:0-10382 GCA_964402275.1 uncultured Bauldia sp. | reverse complement strand
CCGATCACCACCTTCGGCCTCAGCATGATAGCCGTTTCGCTGGCGATCTACGTCTATCTGCGTACGTCGAAGCGCGTGCGCGCGATCTACCGCAAGCCCGCATGACGTTGATGAGCGAACTAGATAGCCCGGACGCGCATCGTCAGCCGCGAGACCTTCCTCGAGGCCCGGTTCTTGGGAACGACGCCGTGGCCGGCCGCCCGCATGATCTCCGCTTCGGCCGCGACCAGTGATTTCATCGCCTCGTTCTTGTTGCCGCTGGCGCTCGCTTCCTCGACCGTGCGGACGAAGGTGTGGACGCGGCTCTTGCGCTGCCGATTGATCTCGGTGCGCCGGGCGATCTTGCGCGCGGCCTTCCGCGCCGAGGAGGTGTTGGCCATCTGCGGGGCTTCTTCCGGTTGGCATACAAAAGCGGCGGCGCAAGGCGCCACCGAAGCCGTGCTTATAGTCACGCCGCCACGGCGCGTCAATTAAGCTCATCGCTGGCATTTCGGGCAGCAGAAGGTCGATCGCCCGGCCTGGACGATCCGCCGGATAGTCCCTCGGCAGCCGTGCCTCGGGCAAGGCTCCCCCTCTTTTCCGTAGACTCTGAAGTGATGCTGGAACTCGCCCAGCGACCCGTCGGTCCGGATGTGGTTGCGGAGGCTGGACCCGCCGGACGCGATCGCGTCCGCGAGGACGCCGCGGATCGCCTCCGGGAGGCGTTTGCAGGCGGCCGTCGGCCGGCGTGCCGCGGTGACGACGCTCGACGCCGGACGGAGCGGCGAGATCCGCGCCCGCCACAGCGCCTCGCAAGCATAGATGTTGCCGATCCCGGCGATGATCCGCTGGTCGATCAGCGCTGCCTTGATCGGCGTGGCCTTGCCGGCGAGCCGGTTCGCCAGCCAGCCGGCAGTGAGTTGCGGCCCGAGCGGTTCGATTCCCAGCCGATCGAAGGGGGGTTCTGAATCCCGGTTGACGGTGGAGACAATATCCATCGATCCGAAGCGGCGCGGATCGTTGAACACGATCAGCGCTCCCGAGCCGACATGGATGACGACGTGGTCGTGCGCGGCTCTTCGATGGGGAGGGGCGCCGTGTTCGATCCGGAACGATCCGGACATGCCGAGATGCATGACGAGACTGTTGCCGTCGTCGAGCTCGGCGATGACGTATTTTGCGCGCCGGTCGATCCGGTCGATGCGCCGGCCTGCCAGACGCCTGGCGAAATCGCGGGGAAACGGACGGCGGAGGTCCTTGCGCCGGAGTTCAACCCGGTCGATCCGCTGCCCGCGGAGCACCTTGTCGAGGCCGATGCGGACGGTTTCCACCTCGGGAAGTTCGGGCATGACGGCTTGAGGTCCCGGCGTCAATCCATTGAGCTGCCTTGGGTTTAGCGCGTCGACGAGCGGCAACCCTTCGGCAAGGTCGGGGATTATAGGATAGAGTGCGGGGAAACAGGTTTCCCGACGCTCCTTACCGAAGATCGACCATGGGCCAACGATCCAAATCCCGCTCCGGCGATGCCCGCGAGCGCGCTCCCTTCGGCTTTCGCGACGTTGATGTCGACGACAAGCAGGGCATGGTCGACGGCGTCTTTGATCGCATCGCCGGCAGCTACGACCTGATGAACGATCTGATGTCGGGCGGTTTGCATCGGTTGTGGAAGAGCGAACTCGTCACCTGGCTCGGCCCGCCGGCTTCGGCCGGACGCCCGTATCGCGCTCTCGATGTTGCCGGCGGCACCGGCGACATCGCGTTGCGGATCGCCGAGCGCTCCCCCTCGGCGGAGATCACGGTGATCGACATCAGCCCGGCGATGCTCGCCATCGGCCGCAAGCGGGCAGACCAACGCCGGCTCGGAACGCATATCCGCTTCGTCGAGGGAAACGCCGAAGCATTGCCGCTGCCGTCGGGCCGTTTCGACGCAGTGACGATTGCGTTCGGCATCCGCAACGTCCCCCGCATCGACGTGGCGCTGGCGGAGGCCTACCGCGTTCTCGCGCCGGGCGGACGGCTTCTGGTTCTGGAGTTCTCGCAAGTCGATATCGCCGTCCTTGAGGAGCTCTACGACCTCTACTCGCTCAACGTCATTCCCCGCCTCGGCGAATTCGTAACCGGCGACGGCGATGCGTACCGCTATCTGGTGGAGTCAATCCGCCGGTTCCCGCCGCAGGCGCGGTTCGCCGGCATGATCCGCGATGCCGGCTTCGGGCGCGTCAGCTTCCGCAATCTCAGTGGCGGCATCGCCGCGCTGCATTCCGGTTGGAGGCTCTGAGCCGGTGAGCGCCATGTCACTCCTTCGTTTGGCGCGCGCCGGGCTGGTGCTGGCGCGGGAAGGCGCTTTCAGCCTCGTCGATCCGGAGCCGTTGCCGTTCTTGCCGCGCACCGCGATCAAGCTCGGCCGCCGTCTCGAACGCCGGCGCGCGGCGGAGCGCGACAAGGCGGAACGATTGACGGCCGCCTTGAATCGCCTTGGCCCTTCCTGGGTTAAGCTCGGGCAATTCCTCGCCACGCGCCCCGATCTCGTCGGCGCCGAGATCGCCGCCGGCCTGGGCCAGCTCCGCGACCGGATCGCTCCGTTCCCGCGCGACGAGGCGATTGCCGTGGTCGAACGCGCCTTCAAGGAACCGCTCGGCGCTCTCTTCCGCGATTTCTCCGAACCGGTGGCCGCCGCGTCGATCGCTCAGGTCCATCGCGCCCGGATCGCCGCCAATGGCCAAGAGAAGGACATGGCGGTGAAAGTGCTCCGCCCGGGCATCAGGCAGCGTTTTGCCCGCGACCTTCGGACTTTTGTTGCGGGCGCGCGCTGGATCGAGCGGGTCGACCGCGCATCGCGCCGGCTGCGGCCGATGGCGATGGTCGATCGTCTCGCGCGCTCGGTCACACTCGAAATGGATCTGCGGCTCGAAGCGGCGGCGCTAGCGGAAGTCGCCGATCAAATGACGGGCGAGGCCGGCTTCCGTGTACCGAGGGTCGACTGGCAGCGAACCGCCCGCGACGTTCTGACGCTCGAATGGATCGACGGCCTCAAGCTCTCGCATGTCGACGAGCTGAAGGCTGCCGGCCACGATTTGCCGATACTCGCCGAACGCCTGATGCAGATTTTCCTGCATCAGGCGATCCGCGACGGCTTCTTCCACGCCGACCTCCATCAGGGGAATCTCTTCGTCGAATCGGACGGCACGATCGTCGCCGTCGATTTCGGCATAATGGGCCGGCTGACCAAGGCCGAACGGCGTTTTCTCGCAGAGATACTCTACGGGTTTCTCAAGCGCGATTATCTCCGGATCGCCGAAGTGCATCGCGAAGCCGGCTACGTTCCGGCCCGGCACAGCACCTCCGACTTCGCGCAGGCGCTTCGCGCCATCGGAGAACCGATCCACCGGCTTCCCGCGCGCGACATCTCGATGGCGCGCTTGCTGACGCAGCTCTTCGAAGTCACCGGGATGTTCGACATGGAGACCCGGCCGGAGCTGCTGCTGCTGCAGAAGACGATGGTGGTCGTCGAAGGCGTGGCGCGTTCGCTCGATCCCGATTTCGACATGTGGTCGGCGGCCGAGCCCGTGCTTGTCGAATGGGCGGAGCGCAATATGGGGCCGATCGGTCTGATCGAGGACGCCGCCGAAAGCATCGGCTCGCTCGGGCGACTGATCACCCGGCTGCCGGAACTCGGCGAACGGGCGGAGCGCCTGTCGCGCGAACTGGCCGCAATGAGCGAAAAAGGGATTCGGATCGACCCCGACAGCGTCGCGGTCGCAGGCCGCACCGGCGCGGCCGCCGGCGCGTGGAGCCGCGCGGCATTGTGGGTGATCGCCGCCGCGCTGGTGGTGGTAGCCATCGTCCAACTGAGCTAGAACCCCGCCATGCTCGACGGCAAGCGCATTCTCTTGATCATCGGCGGCGGCATTGCCGCCTACAAATCGCTCGACCTCATCCGGCGGCTCCGTGAACGCGGCACGATTGTGCGCGTGGTCATGACCGAAGCGGCAAAGGCGTTCGTGACGCCGTTATCCGTCGGCGCGTTGACGGGCGAGGACCCGTTCACGGCTCTCTTCGACCATGCGCGCGAGCACGATGTCGGCCACATTCGCCTGGCGCGCGAGACCGATCTGATCGTCGTCGCGCCCGCAACCGCCGATCTTCTGGCGAAGATGGCCAACGGCCTCGCCCCCGATCTCGCCACCACCATCCTCCTCGCCGCCGGCGGGCCGGTGCTCGTCGCCCCGGCGATGAATCCGGCGATGTGGGCGCACGCTGCGACCGAGCGCAACGTCGCGACGCTGACGCGAGACGGCGTCTACTTCGTCGGCCCGGAGGTTGGCGAGATGGCCGAAGCGGGGGAGGCGGGGCTCGGCCGCATGGCCGAACCGTTGGCCATTGTCGCGGCAGCGGAACGCCGAATGTCGCCTTTGGGCGCAATCGGCCCGCTTGCCGGCCAGCGCGTGCTCGTCACCGCGGGGCCGACAGAGGAACTGCTCGATCCGGTGCGCCACTTGTCGAACCGCTCGTCCGGCAAGCAGGGCTATGCGATCGCGCGGGCCGCCGCGGCGGCGGGCGCCGAGGTCGTTCTCGTCTCCGGGCCGGTGCAGCTCGGCGATCCGCCGGGCGTCCAGGTCACCCGCGTCGAAACCGCCGCCGAGATGCTGGCGGCGGTGCAGGCCGCGTTGCCGGCCGACCTGGCAATCATGGCGGCCGCGGTCAGCGACTGGCGGCCGGCGGCCGTGCAGCCGGCAAAGATGAAGAAGCGCGGCGACGCCGGACTCCTTCTCGAGCTCGTTGCCAACGCCGACATTCTCGCCTTCGTTTCGCAGCATCCGACTCTCCGGCCGCGCCTGGTGATAGGCTTTGCCGCCGAGACTGATGACGTCGCCGAAAACGCACGCGCGAAACTTCGGGCGAAGGGCTGCGACTTGATCGTCGCCAACGACGTGTCGCGCGGGACGGGCACCGTCGGCGGCGAGCACAACACGGTGAAGCTGATTTCGGCAGACGGCGTCGAGGAATGGCCGCGCATGCTAAAGTCGGAGATCGCCGATCGGCTGATCGCGCGGATTGCCCGCTGGCGTCCTGCCAGGGCGGCCGAATGACCGCTCTTCTCCTGAAGATCGCGCGGCTGCCGCACGCGGCCGATCTGCCGTTGCCCGGCTACAAGAGCGCGGGCGCCGCGGGGCTCGATCTTCCCGCCGCGGTGCCGGTCGCCGAGCCGGTGATCATAGCGCCCGGCGAGCGCCGCCTCATCGGCACCGGCTTCTCGGTCGCCGTGCCCGAGGGCCACGAAGCGCAAGTGCGTCCGCGATCCGGGCTCGCCGTCGAATACGGTCTGTCGATCGTCAACGCGCCGGGTACGATCGACGCCGATTATCGCGGCGAAATCAAGGTGTTGCTGGTCAATCTTGGGGATCGGCCCGTCACGGTCAATCGCGGCATGCGCATCGCGCAGCTGGTCATCAGTCCGGTGGCGCGGGCCGCCATCGTCGAGATTTCGGAAGCGGACGATCTTGGTGCGACGCAAAGAGGTTCGCGCGGCTTCGGCTCGACGGGATTCGCCTGACTTCGTATGCCGCGGCCGCTAAGCTTCGCACCGATTGCCGGACTTGACGGGTAGTTCGATGACGATTGGACGCGGCAGAATTTACGATTCCATCACCGACACCGTCGGCAACACGCCGCTGGTACGGCTGAACCGGATCGCGGCGCAGTACGATGTCGGCGCCAATCTCATCGCCAAGCTTGAATTCTTCAATCCGATGTCGAGCGTCAAGGATCGCATTGGGGTAGCGATGATCGACGCGCTCGAGATGGAGGGCAAGATCAGCCCCGGCAAGACGACGCTGATCGAGCCGACCTCGGGCAACACCGGCATCGCACTCGCATTTGCCGCCGCCGCCCGCGGCTACCGGCTTATCCTGGTGATGCCGGAGACGATGTCGATCGAGCGGCGAAAGATGCTGATCATCCTCGGCGCCGAACTCGACCTGACCCCTGGCTCGGCGGGGATGCGCGGCGCGATCGCGCGCGCCGAGGAGTTGCGCGACGAAATCGGCGACGCTGTGATTCCGCAACAATTCGCCAACCCGGCCAATCCGGAGATCCATCGCCGCACCACCGCCGAGGAGATCTGGATCGATACGGCCGGCAAGATCGACGTGTTGGTCGCCGGCGTCGGCACCGGCGGCACCATCACCGGTGTCGGCCAGGCGTTGAAGCCGCGGAAGCCCGGTCTTTATATCGTTGCCGTCGAGCCGGCCGGGAGCCCCGTGCTTTCTGGCGGCGAACCCGGGTCTCACAAGATCCAGGGGATCGGGCCCGGCTTTGTTCCGCCGATCCTCGACACCTCGGTCTATGACGAAATCATCAAGGTCACCAATGAGGAAGCGGTGGGTCTTGCGCGGCTTTGCGCGCGGCTTGAGGGCATACCCGTCGGCATTTCTTCAGGCGCCGCGATCGCCGCGTCGATCGAGGTCGGCCGGCGCCCCGAGATGGCCGGCAAGAACATCGTTCTCGTCATCCCGTCCTTCGCCGAGCGTTACCTGTCGACCATTCTGTTCGAAGGCCTGCACTGACGCCGGCGGCACCGCTGCAGCAACGGCGGACCACCTCGGCGCTGCCGCTTCATCCGGTCGTCCGCCTTCCCGATCGATCCGGGGAACTTGACGACGCTCCGCCGAGTCCGTCATTTCGCGGGACAGGAGGAGCAGAGCGTCGATGTTTCCCAAGCCGGTTCCGGCCCTTGCGCCAAACAGTTATGCCTTTGAGACCGAGCCGCTGGTGAAGCCGACCGGCTTCCGCGAATACGATGCCCGCTGGTGGTTCGGCCATCCCGCCAGCGGAAAGCCGCCGGAACTCAATCTCATGGGTGTCCAGGCGCTGGGGCTCGGCCTTGGGACGCTGATCCATCGCCTGGGCGCCGCTCCGGACATCGTCGTCGGGCACGACTACCGCTCCTATTCCGGCGGCATCAAGCTGGCGCTCGTCGCCGGCCTGATGGCCTCCGGCTGCCGCGTCAGGGACATCGGCCTGGCGCTGTCGCCGACGGCCTATTTCGCGCAGTTCGAACTCGATTGCGCCGCGGTTGCCATGGTGACCGCTTCGCACAACGACAATGGCTGGACGGGCGTGAAGATGGGCGCCGACCGCCCACTCACATTCGGTCCGGAGGAGATGGGCGCTCTCCGCGATATCGTTATCGGCGGCGACTGGCAGGCGCGGCCCGGCGGCAGCTACGAATACATCCGGGGATTTCGCGAGCGCTATCTCGACGATCTCGCCGACCGGCCGAAGCTCGCACGCAGGCTCAAGGTCGTCGTCGCCTGCGGCAATGGCACTGCCGGCGCCTTTGCGCCGCAGCTCCTCGAGCGCGTCGGCTGCGAGGTGGTGCCGCTCGACGTCGAACTCGATCACGGCTTTCCGCGGTACAATCCCAACCCCGAGGACATGAAGATGCTGCATGTACTGGCCGACACGGTACTCGCCAGCGGCGCAGACGTCGGCTTCGGCTTCGACGGCGACGGCGACCGCTGCGGCGTGGTCGACAACACCGGCCGCGAGATCTTCGCCGACAAGATGGGCGTGATCATCGCGCGCGATCTTGCCGCCAAACATCCCGGGGCGCGGTTCGTCACCGACGTCAAGTCGACGGGATTGTTCAACACCGACCCGGAACTCGTCCGCCTCGGTGCCACAACCGAGTATTGGAAGACCGGCCATTCCTACATGAAGCGCCGCGTCACCGAATTGTCGGCGCTCGCCGGCTTCGAGAAGTCGGGTCATTTCTTCTTCAACCGGCCGATTGGCCGCGGCTATGACGACGGGCTGATCACCGCGCTCGCGGTCTGCGACGTGCTCGACCGCAACCCGGACGAGACCATGGCCGACATCTATGACGGTCTTCCGCGGACGTGGGGTTCGCCGACCATGGCCGCGCATTGCGACGACGAGAGGAAGTACGCCATCGCCGAGGCGGTGACCGCGCACTTCAGAAGTCGAAAGGCGGAGGGCGCATTGGTTGCCGGCCACCCGATCACCGACCTGGTAACCGTGAACGGCGTCCGCGTCGTCACCGACGACGGCACCTGGGGGCTCGTCCGTGCCTCCTCCAACGCTCCCGAACTGGTCGTTGTCGTCGAAAGCCCGGTTTCCGAGCAGCGGCTCCGGGAAATGTTCGCGGCAATCGACGGCGCACTCCGTCTCAACGAAGGCGTCGGCGCCTACAACCAGACGATCTGATGCGCGGCACGTGGATCCGCTTGGCACTCACGGCATTCGCCACGGCATCGCCGATCGCCGGCGACGCTCTGGCGCAGTGGCAGACCGAATATCCCGTGATCCGCATCGGCATGATGACCGCCGGCGATGCCGCCGCTACGCGGGCCCGCTCCGAACCGTTCCGCGACTACCTCGAGGATCGCCTTGGCACCGACATCGAGATATTCCTGTCGAACGACTACGCGGCCTTGATCAGCGGCGAACTCACCGGCCGCTTCCAGGCGGCCTTCCTTACGGCGACCGCGTTTTCGTCGGCAACCGCGGCCTGCGGCGGCTGCATCGAGCCCGTCGTCATTCCGACGACGGCCGATGGAGAGGAAGGCTTCCATTCGATCCTGATCGTCCCTGCGGGCAGCGGGATCGCCGGAGTGGAAGGCTTGCCGGGCGCGCGCCTGGCGGTCTCGGCCGGCGACTCGATCGCCGGGCGCCTGCTGCCGCTGGCGCTGTTTGCCGATGCCGGGATCGACGTTGCCGCCATCGAATTGGTTGCCGCCGACAGTCCGGCCGAGGCCGTCGGTCTCATGCTCGCAGGCGAAGCCGACGCCGCCCTGGGATGGTCGAGCATGCGCGGCGTCGAGGGCGAAGGCTATACCCGCGGCGTCCTGCGACAGTTGATGGACCAAGGCCGGATCGGCATGGCTGACGTCGACATCGTCTGGACGTCGCCGCTGATTCCCCACGGTCCGCTGACCGTGCGCGCCGATCTGCCGGAAGACCTCAAGCGTGATCTCCGCGCGGCGATGACCGATCTGGCCGAGGCTGATCCGGACGCTCTGCTCGCAGTCAACGGCGTCCTCGGCGGCGCTTTTGTTGCCGCTGCGCCGGGACTCTTCGAGCCGTTGCTGCTGCTGGTCGGTCCGGGGAGATAGGATGAGCTAGATGCGGTCGACGTCGTTCTGCAGGCGCGGCCGGAGATAGAACAGGTCCTGCAAGTCGACGACGCCGGTGATCGAATGGCCGAAGGTCGGCGTGTAGGCGTAGTTGACCTCGGCGACGACCAGGAAAGTGTTCGGCTGCTTCACCGCGTCGGGCAGCGCAATCACGGCTCCCGGCGAATGCGCCGAGACGCTCCGCGCGTCGCTCCACACGACCGTGGCAATCCCCTCATCGTCGATCTGAACGCCGGAGACGATCATCCACATATCCTCGGACGGATAGGGGTTCATTATGGCTTCGACGGCGTCGAGGATGTTGTTCATCTCCGAGTCGTTGATCGTCTCGGCCTGCGCGACAAGGTCGCCCAGCACGCTCGTCGCATGCGTGACCTTGCGATTGATCATGAACGCCTCGCTGACCTCGAAGCCGCCGAGATAGAGCACCACCATGATCGGCAGGATCAGCGCGAATTCCAGCGCCGAGAGCCCGGAATTGTCTTTCGTGAAGCGCCGGCCGAACCGGCGGCGTCGAAGAGCTGCGCGAAAAGCCATGATGCTCATAGCGTCACCTAGAACGGCTCGTTGCGAAACGCAGTGGCGGCGGCGATCAGGCGATTGCCGTTGCCGAGGTTGGCGAGGCCGAGGCCCAGAATGTTGGTATGGATCGGCCATTCGAGGAACGCGCGGACGACGACGACATCGCCGCCGACGCCGGGCTGATAGACGAAGTTCTGAACCACATTGCCGTTCTCATCGATCGGCGTTCCCATATCGACCTGCTCGAAGAAGTCGTAGGTGCGCACATCGACCATGAGATTGGCTTCGCAATTGAACAGGCCCACCAGTGCGACGCAGATGCGCTCCTTGAAGGTCTCTGCGGTAAGCCCGGCCGACTGCGCCTGCCCGGTACGGATCAGTCGCGCGCCGGAGTTGGTCGCGGTTTCGACCGTCTGCGATGCGAAGAACAGGAGGAACGTCTCGAGGATCGCGAACATCAGCCCGAAGAAGGGCAAGGCGACGAGCGCGAACTCGACCACCGTCGCCGCGCGCTTGTCGCGGCGAAACCGCCGCAGCGAGAAGCGGCGGCGGAGCTGTTTATTGCTGTTTTCCCTGGGACCTGCTGGCAGCTCGGACATGCTGCAGCGTTAACAGAGGCCTATTGACGAACTGTTTCGCGGCCTCCGAAGAAACGGCCGGGTCAGGGTAAGCTTCTGTTAACCGCAACCCGGCCGCATCACAAACCCGGCCGTATCCCTGGAG
>CAYOBK010000124.1:0-2722 GCA_964402275.1 uncultured Bauldia sp. | reverse complement strand
CGAGGCGCTGCATGTCGGCGCTCAGCTCCTCCGCGACGCGGAGAGCCGCATCGCTCTCGCCGCCGTAGAAGAGGCGGCTCATTCGCCGATAGTGATCGTCGCCGGTGAGGAGGGG
Source organism: uncultured Bauldia sp. (assembly GCA_964402275.1). Taxonomy (GTDB): domain Bacteria; phylum Pseudomonadota; class Alphaproteobacteria; order Rhizobiales; family Kaistiaceae; genus JADLGL01. The sequence goes on along the minus strand of CAYOBK010000124.1, from coordinate 2,607 downwards.
GGCGAATTCGGCGAGGATGACCTCTTCCGCATCAATGGAGAAATTGTTGTCGCGCCAGATCCGCCGGATCAGCGCCTCCGCATCGGCGTCGCGACCGAGGGCCTGGTAGGAGCGCGCGAGGCGGAGAAACGTCGGCTCCATCGCGGGCGCGAGGCCCGCCATCGCATCGATCATCGCCTCGGGAGGCGGGTCCTCGCGGAGGAGCGCTTGCTCGTAGCGTATTTGTCGCAGCGTCTGTCCCGGCCACCCCGCCAGCGCCTCGGACGCGGCCGCCATCCGCGCCGCGCCCACCTCGGGATAGCCCTCGGTGGCGAGCAGCCAGTCGATGAAGCGCGCGCCGGCCGGATCGGGCATTGCCGCCGCCATGCGCGCCGCGGAGTCGAAATCGCCCGCGACAAGCCGTCGGTAGGCCGATTCGAGCAGGAACTCCGGCGCGCCACGATCTCCGAGTATCGATCGCGCATCCTCCGCCGTCTCGTCTGCTCCGCCTAGAATGGCAGCGGCGGCGCCGAGGAAGTTCCCTATGGGATCGTCGGTCGCCGCGCGTTCGGGGTGCGGGCGCGGCAAAGGCGGCGGCTCCTGCGCCGAAACCGAGCCGCAGAGGCAAACCGCCAAGGCGGCGAATGCCGCCCACGCCGATCGGAGGCGATGTACCGAGGGCTTCCTCGACAGCAGTGGCATCGGCAATCACACCTCGCCTTGCGCGCACGCACCCGAACCGCCGAACCGCCCCGGTTTCGGCAAGGCTAGGCCGAAACTAAGGCGCATTTCGATCTCTTAGAAGCCTGAGCGGCCGGGCGGAATGCCGGTTGCCGCACCTATCCCCACCGACTATGTTCGCCGCGCTTTGCTGGGGCCTGGAAGACCACGGCCGGTCTGGTCGACGATGACAAAATTCAAAGGCTCCTTTACCGCCCTTGTCACGCCGATGCGCGCAGGCGCCCTTGACGAGAAGGCCTTCGCCGATCTTGTTGAGTGGCAGATCGCCGAGGGCACCAGCGGTCTGGTGCCGGTCGGTACGACCGGCGAGAGCCCGACGCTCAGTCACGCCGAGCACCGCCGGGTGATCGCGCTGTGCATCGAGGTTGCCGCGGGCCGCGTACCGGTGATGGCCGGCGCCGGTTCGAACAACACCATCGAAGCCATCGAACTCAGCCGCGACGCCGAACGGGCGGGGGCGGACGCGCTGCTGGTGGTAACGCCCTACTACAACAAGCCGAGTCAGGCGGGATTGCTGGCTCATTACCGCGCCATAAACGATGCGGTCGGCATCCCCATTTTCATTTACAACATCCCGCCGCGCTCGGTTGTCGACATGACGCCGGAGACGATGGCCGAGCTTGCCAGGTTACCCAACATCGTCGGCGTCAAGGACGCCACCGCCAGGATCGACCGCGTCAGTTGGCAGCGTCATCTCTGCGGCAGGGATTTCATCCAGTTCTCCGGCGAAGACGCCACCGCGCTCGGTTTTATGGCCCATGGCGGCCACGGCTGTATCTCGGTGTCGGCCAATATCGCTCCGAAGCTTCTTGCCGAGTTCCAGGCCGCCTGCCTTGGCGGCGACTATGACAAGGCGCTCGCGCTGCAGGACCGACTGATGCCCTTGCACCGCGCACTGTTTCTCGAGCCGAACCCGGCGGGCGCCAAATACGCCCTGTCGGTGCTGGGGCGGATCAGCCCCGAACTCAGATTGCCTCTCGTCGAACCGACCGACGGCGTGAAGGCGGAGATCGAGAGCGCAATGCGCCACGCCGGCTTGATCAACTGAGTCCGGACGGCCATGGCGAAGAAGGCGAAGGACAAGCCGCGCCGCGCTGCCGCGATCAACCGGCGCGCCCGCTTCGACTACGAGATCGGCCAGACCTTCGAAGCCGGTGTCGTTCTTGCCGGCACCGAGGTGAAGTCGCTGCGCGGCGGCAAGGCGGCGATCGGCGAAGCGCACGCCGCCGAATCCGGCGGCGAGATCTGGCTCTACAACGCGTATATTCCGGAGTATCTCGAGGCCAACCGGTTCAACCACGAAACCCGAAGGCCGCGGAAGCTGCTCCTCAACAAGCGCGAGATCGCAAGGCTCACCTCCGGGGTCAATCGCGAGGGCATGACCATCGTCCCGCTCAAGATCTACTTCAATGACCGCGGCCGGGCGAAAGTCGAGATCGCGCTCGCCAGGGGCAAGAAGCTCCACGACAAGCGCCAGACCGAGAAGGAGCGGACCTGGGGCCGCGAGCGGTCGCGGCTCATCAAGGAACGCGGCTAGGCGGCAGCAGCTCCAATCTCGATTCGGATCGATTCCAGCACCGAGACGAACATCGCTTCGGTCAGCCGGCCGGTGTTCGTGTTGAGGCGCGAGCAGTGGTAGCTGTCGAAGACGACCGTGCCACCGTCCCTCCGGTGCACGGCGCCATGGGCGAACGGGTACCGTCCGCGCGCCATCCCAAGCACGTCGAGAACGCTGTCATGCGCGATTTTTCCAAGCGCCAGGATCGCCGCAAGGCGCGGCATTGCGGCGATCGTCGCAGCCAGAAAGCGTCGGCACGTCTTGATCTCCTCTGGTGTCGGTCTGTTCTCAGGCGGGACGCATCGGACGGCGTTCGAGACGGCGGCGTC
>CAYOBK010000123.1:0-1894 GCA_964402275.1 uncultured Bauldia sp. | reverse complement strand
CATCCCCCTGATCCTGTGGGCTTCAGGATCGATCGCGGTCGCCTGGTTCCTTGTCCCCCGAACCCGAGAAGCATCGCAGCGCCAGTTCGAGCAGCGCTCGCGTGTTTCCGGTCAACTTACCGAAACGTACTCCAATATTGTCGCCGTGAAACTGTTCGGCGCAACCGATCGCGAGGACGGCAATATTCGGTCGGCCATCACGGCCTTCCTCGCCGCGCTCCGCAAAACCATGGGGCTGAATACCATCCAGTACGGCGCTGTGATGGGGCTGAACAGCGCGCTCACGATCTCCGTGTTCATGATTGCGCTCTGGGGCGCGGTGAACGGCGCCATACCGGTGGGCGATATCGTTGTCGCCACGGCCTTGGTTCTTCGTCTCCAGTACGTTTCCTTCGTCATCGTCAGCGGCGTGACGTCTCTTGCCGGGAGCTTCGGCACCGTCGAGAGCGCCATGAAGTCGATCGCCCCGAAGGAGCCGGAGCCGGCGCCGCGGCCGCCGACCGGATTCGCGGTCCGCGACGGCGCCCTGTCTTTTCGCGACGTCGCCTTCCGATATGGCGAAGGCGAGCCGGTGCTCGACCGCCTCTCGTTCGATGTCCCCGCCAAATCGAGCCTCGGCGTGGTCGGACTCTCCGGCGCCGGGAAGACCACCATCCTCAACCTTGCCGCCGGTCTCTATCCGCCCGACAGCGGCTCGATCGCGGTCGACGGCCGCGACATCGCCGAGATGGCCGAGACCGAGCTTTGGGCGGGGCTCAGCGTCGTGACCCAGGAACCGATGCTGTTCAACCGCTCGGTCCGCGACAACCTGCTCTACGGCCGCGCCGATGCGACCGACGCCGAACTCGAGGAGGTACTGTCAAAGGTGAGCGCGGCCGAGTTCGTCTCGAAGCTCGTCGACAATGACGGCAGGAAAGCGCTCGACGCGCATATCGGCGAGCGTGGCGTCAAGCTTTCCGGCGGGCAGCGCCAGCGCCTTGCCATCGCCCGCGCTTTGCTGAAGGACGCGCCGTTGCTCGTCCTGGACGAGCCGACATCGGCCCTGGACTCGGAGACCGAAGCTGCGATCCAGGAGACGTTCGCTTCGCTCCGCGGGGAGAAGACATTGCTGGTGATCGCCCATCGCGTCTCGACCGTCGCGCATCTTGACCGCCTGATCGTGCTCGACAAGGGCAAGGTCGTCGAAGACGGGACCCACGACGAACTCGTGGCGCGCGGCGGGATCTACGCCCGATTCTGGCAGCTGCAGACCGAGGGAGGCCGCACCGATTCGTGGGCCGGCGAAGCCGCCGACGTCGCCTAGAACAGCTGCCGGAGCGCCGGAACCGCGGCGATCACCTCGTTTATGGCCTCGTCGCCGACCTTTTCGCGGGTGAAGGCGAGGAGCTCGGTGCCGGCGTTCTGCATCTGCTCGGTCGAGAGGCCGGCGGATTTCAGCTGCGAGTAGACGCCGAGCAGTCCGGCGATGCCGCCGCCGAAGAGCCCGCCTCCGCCACCCGCGACGACAAGGTCCCGCGCGCCCGGCACGGCGGCGTAGAGTTCTTCCATCCGGTGCGCCGGCGCGTTCCTGTCGAGATAGCCGAGGATCGCCGAGATCGACTTACGTGCCGCCTCCGGGCCGACGCCGGCCCGCGATTCGAGGCGTTCCATCAACTCGTCCATGTCGGCGCTCCCGCGGCTCCTGGCGGATGACTAGCCTTGCCCGGGGGTCGAGGCAAATACCGGCGCGCTTGCTGCCGCCCGGCGCGGCGCTCTATGGTCCGCGCGAGTTCGAGGCGAGAAGCCGCCTCCACGATCCGAGCAGCAGAGGACAGACCATGGCTTTTGAGCTCCCCGACCTGCCTTACGCCCATGACGCGCTCCAGCCCTTCATGTCGGCCGAGACGCTCGAATA
>CAYOBK010000122.1:0-5465 GCA_964402275.1 uncultured Bauldia sp. | reverse complement strand
TGAAGGATTTGATCGCATCGGTGACATGCGGAATCACTTGGACCGTGCCGCCGAGATAGTCGCCGCGGCGTTCGCGGCCGATGATTTCCTGGTAGATGCGCCCGGTGGTGACATTGTCCATCCGGTTCGCCGGACGGCCTGTGAAGCGCTCATAATGGCCGAGGTCGAGATCCGTTTCGGCGCCGTCGTCGGTGACGAAGACTTCGCCGTGCTGATAGGGACTCATCGTCCCCGGATCGACATTGAGATAGGGGTCGAGCTTCCTCAGGCGGACGCGATAGCCGCGCCCCTCCAGCAGGGCCCCGAGGGCCGCGGAGGCGATACCCTTGCCAAGTGAGGAGACCACGCCGCCGGTGATAAAGATGTACCGCGCCATGGGATTCCCTTGTAACCGATTCCAGCGGCGAGGCGCGACAGCAAAATGGCGCGACCAGCTGCCGGTGTTTTCTCGTCGATTTTCAGCGGTTGACTGACTAGGGCGCTGCAGGGGCCGCGGCGCCGCCGGCCTCGTTCGGAACCGCCGGTGCGCCCTCCGCCGCATTCGGAACAGCAGCGCCCCCGGCCTCGTTGGGAACCGCCGGCACGGCTTCGCCTGCTGGCTCGCCGCCACCGCCCGCTTCGTTCGGCACCGCCGGCGCCTCCCCTCCGGCCGCCGCGCCGCCGCCGAGCAGGTTCAGCACGCCGCCGCCTTCGGGCCGGTCGCCGGCGCCCTCGTCGATGACGTTGGCGGGCAGATTGTCGAAAATGCCGCCGCCCTCGTTGCTGACGCGCGCCATGATTGTGAGCGCGATCGACGTCGCGAAGAACAAGGCCGCCAGGATAGTCGTCGTCCGGGTCAACACGTTGCCGGTGCCCCGCGACGCCATGAAGTTGGCTCCGCCGCCGCCGATGCCAAGCGCGCCGCCCTCGGACCGCTGCAGGAGGACGAGCGCGATCAGAGCGGCAACAAGCATCAAATGGATGACGAGGAGAACTGTTTCCATTGGGTTTTTCGGGCTGAGGGGCGGTCTTGCGAGGCTTCTACACCAACGATCCGGACCTTTCCACCGCGGGGTCCTCCATCACCGGCTATCCGGCCGCGGCCACGATCGCGAGGAAATCCGCGGCCTTGAGGCTGGCTCCGCCGACCAGGGCACCGTTGACGCCGTCGACCGCGAATATCTCGGCGGCGTTGTCGGGCTTGACCGAGCCGCCATACAGAATCCGCATCGATCCGGCCTCGGACGGGAACCGCTTCGACAACTGCTTTCTCACATGGGAGTGCATTTCGGCAATGTCACCCCCTGTCGGAGTGAGGCCGGTGCCGATCGCCCAAACCGGCTCATAGGCGATCACCAGATTGGATGCGGTCGCGCCCTCCGGCACGGAGCCTGCGATCTGTGCCGCAACCACGTCCAGCGCTCTTCCCGCGCGCCGCTCCTGCTCAGTCTCGCCGACGCAGAGAATCGCGGTGAGCCCTGCGCGCCACGCGGCTTCGGCCTTGGCGCGGACCATGGCGTCGTCCTCGCCATGATCGGAGCGACGTTCGGAATGTCCGACGATCACCAGGACGGCGCCGGCATCCGCCAGCATCTCGGCCGCGACGTCTCCGGTGTGGGCGCCCTTGGGCTTGGCGTGGCAGTCCTGGCCGCCGATCCGGATCGGCGACCCCGAAGTGGCCGCCACGGCGCGGGATATCAGCGTCGCCGGCGGGCAGACGGCGATCTCCACACCCGGGTTGTCACCGATTGCGGCCTTGATTGACGCGATCTCCGCAAGGCTCGACGCGACGCCGTTCATTTTCCAATTGCCCGCGATCAGCGATCTGATACCTGCCATTCCTGCGCTCCCGCTGGCGGGACAGGCCGTCGCCCGCCCGCTTCTCCGGCCGGAGGGGTACCTGAATCTCGTTCAAGGGCAAGGGTTGACCGTGCGGGAGCCGCACTGCGCGACAAGTCCCGTTGACCCGTCTCGTGCCCGGAATGCCGGGTCACGGCGCCAAAGTGCGCCTTGCCCGTCCCCTCCCCGATTCATATGATCCGCCCGCTTTTGGAGGGGTCGCGGTTTTTGCGGCCTCCGCGAGGAAACATGCTCGACAGCCTGAGATCGTTTGCCGGCTCCCCGATCGGCATCATCGTGTTCGGAGCGCTGATCGTCGGCCTCCTGTTCTTCGGCCTGGGCGGGTTCGGCGGGACCGGCGCCGTGGCGACGGTCGGGTCGCAGCAGGTCACCCAGCAGCAGTTCGCGGATGCCTACGACCAGCAAATCCGGCAACTCGGCTTCATCACGCCGGTACGCGCCTTGGCCGAGGGGGTCCCGCAGCAGGTGGTCAACGGGCTCGTCCAGGCCGCCGCCCTCGCCAACCAGGCCGATGCACTGGGCATGGGCCTCACGGACGCCGCCGTCGCCCAGGCGATCGCCGCCGATCCGTTCTTCCAGTCGGACGGTGTCTTCAACCCGGCGGCTCTCGACAATTACTTGAGGCAGATCGGGCTGACGGAGCGGCAACTTGTCGACGAATTCCGCGCCGGCATGCTCCGGAGCCAGCTCTTGGTTGCCGTCCGCGGATCGGAGGCGACCATGCCGGAATCTTACCGGCGCATCCTTCACGACTATTTTGGCGAGCAGCGCGTGGTCCGCTACGCGATTCTGACGCCGGACCTCCTGGAGCCCGGCGCCGATCCGACCGACGAAGAACTGCAGACCTACTTCGCGGACAATGCCGACCAATGGCAGGTCGGCGAGACCCGGCGCGTCGTGCTTCTCGAACTGTCGCCGCGTGTCCTTGCCGACCTTGATGCCGTCACCGACGATGAAGTGCGCGCCGAGTACGACGCGCGGGCGCGGCAAGCCGAGCGGCGCAATGTGTGGCAATATGTGTTCACCGGCCGCGATGGCGCGACCGCGGCCGAGCGCGCCGCCGGCGTCGCCGCCATGCTCGGGGCCGGCACCACCTTCGACGAGCTTGTGGCTGCCGGTGAGATCACGCCGAACGATCTCGGCCTCGTCGGCCCCGGCGGGCTCATCGACCCCGCGATGGCCGAGGCGGCCTTCGCAATGGAGGCCGGCGAGACCCGGATCATCGATGGGCGTTTCGGTCCGGCGCTGGTCCACGTGTCCGAGATCTCGGCCGGCGACCTGCCGGCATTCGAGGAAATCGCCGGCGACATCAGGCGCGAGATCGCCGAACGCCGCACCGTCGCGCGGATTGCCGACCTGACCGTCGAGATCGACGAGACGCGCGACACCGGAGCCGCCTTGGAGGAGGTTGGCCGGATTCTCGAACTCCCGACCCGAACGGTCGTGCTCGATATCGGGGCGAATGACGGCCTGGGCAATCCGATCGAGGACTTGCCGGGCGGCAACGCGTTGCTCACCCGCATCTTCGAAGCCGATGTCGGAACCGCTGCGGCGCCTGTCGCCATCACCGGGACGAACGGCGGTGTGTGGTTCGAGGTGCGGGAAATCATCCAACCCCGCCAGCTCGAACTCGCCGAGATCCGGGATCGGGTCGTCGAGGCATGGCGCAGCGATACCGACGCGCTCCGCCTCCAAGGCCTTGCCGAATCCGTCGTCGGTCTGCTCGAGACCGACGAACCGATCGAACAGATCGAAGCTGAGATCGGGGTCGCGTTCCAGCTTTCCGAACCGTTGAGCCGGACGTCGCCGCCGCCCGCCGAGGCAACGGCGGCTTTGGTGCAGGCTGCATTCGGCGGCAACGAGGGCTTCGCGGCCACGGTGCCCGGAACCGCCGCCGGCAGCTTGATCGTCCAGGAGGTGGTGGAGGTCATTGCTCCGGCGTTCGACCCGGCGGCGGAGCCGTCGGCGGAGGCTCAGACCACCGCCGATGCGATCGGCGGCGACATGACATTCGGCTATGTCGTCGATCTCCAGATCAACACGCCCATCTCGGTCAACATGACCCTGGTCCGCCGGATCATCGGCGCCGAATAGTGTGGCCTGATGCTGATCGAACCGCCGCCCTCCGACTTTGAGCGCACGTTCCAATCCAGGCAAAGCCAGGTGGTGTGGACGCGGCTCGTCGCCGACCTCGAGACGCCGGTGTCGGCGATGCTGAAGCTCTCCGCCGGGCGGTCGAATTGCTTCCTGCTCGAGTCGGTCGAGGGCGGCGCCGTTCGCGGCCGCTACTCGATCATCGGCGTCGATCCGGATCTCGTTTTCCGCGCCAAGGGGAGTGCTGCCGAAATCAACCGCTCGCCGGCCAGCGACCCGGACCGGTTCGAACCGATGTCCGAACCGGCGCTGGACGCGCTGCGGTCGGTGATCGCCGAGTCGCGGATCGATCTGCCGGAGAATCTGCCGCCGATGTCCGCAGGCGTCTTCGGCTATCTCGGCTACGATACCGTCCGGTTGATCGAGGACCTGCCGGAGCCAAATCCCGATCCGATCGGGATTCCCGATGCGATCATGCTGCGGCCGACCGTGATCGTCGTGTTCGACAATGTTCGCGACGAAATCACAATCGTCACGCCGGTGCGGCCCGGCAACGAGGAGTCCGTGGTTGCGCACGCCAAGGCGGTGGAGCGGCTCACAAGCGTCGTCGACGATCTCGACCAGCCGATCGACCCGGCCGATGCCGGCAGGGATGTGGAACAATCCCTCGCTGTCCTCTCGAACACGCCGCCCGGGCGCTATCTCGAAATGGTCGCGAAGGCGAAGGACTACATCAAGGCGGGCGACATTTTCCAGGTCGTACTCTCGCAACGATTCGAGACGCCGTTCAACCTGCCGCCGTTTTCGCTCTACCGCGCGCTTCGCCGCACCAATCCGTCGCCCTATCTCTACTATCTCGATTTCGGCGATTTCGCCGTCGCCGGCTCGAGCCCCGAAATTCTCGTCCGCGTGCGCGAAGGCGAAGTATCGATCCGGCCGATCGCCGGCACGCGGCCTCGCGGTGCGACGCCGGAGGAGGACAAGCGGCTCGCCGACGAACTCCTCGCCGATCCGAAGGAACGCGCCGAACATTTGATGCTGCTCGATCTTGGCCGCAATGACGTCGGCCGCGTCGCGACGATCGGCACTGTCCGCGTCACCGATCAGTTCTTCCTCGAGTATTACAGCCAGGTCATGCACATCGTCTCCAACGTCGTCGGGAGGCTGGCGCCGGAGCACGATTCGCTGAGCGCCCTTTACGCCGGATTTCCCGCCGGCACCGTCTCGGGCGCGCCGAAGGTGCGGGCGATGGAGATCATCGACGAGTTGGAGCCGGAGAAGCGCGGCCTCTATGCCGGCTGCGTCGGCTATTTCTCGGCCAATGGCGATATGGACAGCTGCATCGTCCTGCGCACGTCGCTGATCAAGGACGGCAAGATGTACGTCCAGGCGGGCGCCGGCATCGTCGCGGACTCGGTGCCGGAGAAGGAGCAGGCCGAATGCGTGGCCAAGGCGCGCGCGCTCTTCCGCGCGGCCGAAGAGGCGGTCCGGTTCGCGGCGTCCGCCAAGCGGGGACAGTAGGCGCCCTGGCA
>CAYOBK010000121.1:0-3017 GCA_964402275.1 uncultured Bauldia sp. | reverse complement strand
ATGCCGCTGACCATGGCGGCGTTCGTCGTGGCCGGCTTCGGCCTGATCGGCGTTCCCGGCACCGTGGGCTTCGTTTCTAAATGGTATCTCGTCGTCGCCGCGGTCGATGCCGGCTGGGTTTGGCTCGCTTTTCTTGTCGTCGCGTCCTCGCTGATCGCCTTGCTCTATGTCGGCCGCGTGGTCGAAGTCGCCTTTTTCCGCGCGCCGAAAGGGCCGGTGGTCGACGCCAGGGAGGCGCCGGTCGAAATGATCGTCGGCGCCTGGGTCCTCGCCGGCGCCGTCATATATTTCGGCCTCGACACCGAGCTTACCGCCGGCCTCGCCGCCGACGCGGCGGCGACGTTGCTCGGCGGGACGCGATGATTCCGGCCGAGCTATTCCTTGCCGCGCTCGTCGTGCCGGCGGTCACGGCATTGGTGATTCCACTCGCCGGCCGCTGGCGGAATCTTCGGGAAGCCGTGACGCTTGTCGGCTCGGCTCTGGTGTTGTTGGCGGTCGTCGTGCTCGCCGCCGAGGTTGCCGCCGGCGCGAGGCCGCGCCTGCATCTGGCGACGCTGCTTCCCGGCCTCGATGTCGCCTTCGCCGTCGAACCGCTCGGCGCGCTCTTCGCGCTCGTCGCCGGAACCTTGTGGCTGGCGAACTCGATCTACTCGGTCGGCTACATGCGCGGCAACCGCGAGCCGCGCCAGACGAGTTTCTATCTCCTGTTCGCCGTCGCAATCGGCAGCGCAATGGGCATCGCTTTTTCCGGCAATCTCTTCACCCTGTTCCTGTTCTACGAGATGCTGACGCTCTGCACCTATCCGCTGGTGGCGCACAAGGGAACGCCCGACGCGATGTTGGGCGGGCGTACCTACCTCATCACGCTGATGTCGACCTCGATCGGTCTGTTGCTGCCCGCGATCGCGATCACCGGATACCTCGCCGGAACGCTCGATTTCGCCGAGGGCGGCATCCTTGCCGGCACCGCCTCGACCGTGGTGCTCGGTGCATTGCTCGGATTGTTCGTCTTCGGCATCGGCAAGGCGGCGGTGATGCCGGTTCATTTCTGGCTGCCGGCGGCGATGGTCGCGCCGACGCCGGTCTCTGCGCTGCTCCATGCCGTCGCCGTGGTGAAGGCGGGGGTCTTCGCCATCGTCAAGGTGATCGTCTACATCTTCGGCGTCGGGACGCTGGCGGCCACCGGGGCGGGTGATTGGCTCGTTTACGCCGCCGGGGTAACAGTGCTCGGCGCTTCGTTGCTGGCGCTGCGTCAGACCAACCTGAAGCGCATGCTCGCCTACTCGACGGTGAGCCAGCTCTCCTATGTCGTGCTCGCGGCCGCGATCCTTGTGCCGATTTCGGTCACCGGCGCGGCGCTCCATATCGCCGCGCACGCCGTTTCGAAGATCACGCTCTTCTTCGCCGCCGGATCGGTCTACACCGCCGCCCAAGCCACCGAGATCAACCAGCTGCGCGGCATCGGCCGGCGGATGCCCTGGACGATGACCGCCTTCGCCATCGGCGCCCTGTCGATGATCGGCATCCCGCCCACCGCCGGATTCCTGTCGAAATGGTTCATGCTGTCGGGTGCGATGGAATCCGAGGATTGGGTCGCGGTCGGCGTGATCGTGATCTCGACCATCCTCAACGGGAGCTATTTCCTGCCGATCGTCTGGCGGGCGTTCCTGGCCAAGCCCGAGGCCGGCCACGGCGCATCGCCGACGATGGGGCACGGCGAGGCCCCCTGGCCGATCGTCCTTGCCTTGACAGCGACCGCCATCGGCACCGTTGCCTTGTTCTTCTTCCCCTCCATTCCGCTCGATCTCGCCGAGCTCGTTGGGGCCTCGCCATGACCGATCCGACCTCCACTGCGAACGAGAAGCGGCCGTCCGACCGGGACCATTGGCTGGTGCGGTCGCGAACGATCCGCCTGCTTTGGGTTCTGTTCCTCGCGATCCTCGCGCTGACTTTGGTGCCGGACCTCTTCATGGAGCATCACGCTGAATTCGGAATGGAAGGTTCGATCGGCTTCGGCGCCTGGTTCGGTTTTGCCAGTTGCGTCGTTCTCGTCCTCGGCTCGCTGGTGCTCGGCCGCATCCTGAAGCGCAGGGACACCTACTATGGCGACTGACGCGTGGATCGCCTCGGTGCCGCCCGGCCTGTTTCTCATCCTTGCGGGCGCGATCCTGGCCGTCACTCGCGGCGGCTTGCGCTCGGCGATCCTGCTGTCGGCGCCGCTGATCCTGCTCGTCTGGGTTTGGCTTTTGCCGGACGGCGAGGGGGGGTCGTTCCTGTGGCTCGGGCTCGAACTGACGCCGGTTCGCGTCGACGCCTTGAGCCGGCTCTTCGCCACCGTGTTTGCGATCATCGGCTTTGCCGGCGCCTTGTTTGCGCTGAAGCAGGAGCGGATCTCGGAACTCGCCTCCGCGCTGGCCTATTCCGGCGCGTCGATCGGCGTGGTCTTTGCCGGCGACCTCATCACCGTGTTCGTCTTCTGGGAGGTGATGGCCGTCGCTTCCACGCTCGTTGTGCTCGCCGGCGGCGCCGGCGCGCGGGCGGCGGCGCAGCGCTATATCGTGATTCACCTGTTCGGCGGCGTGCTGCTGATGGCCGGCATTGCCGGCTATGTCGGCGAGACCGGCAGCACCGCCTTCGACCTCGTCTCGGGCGAGTCCTACGCCCGCTGGCTGATCCTGGCCGGCTTTCTCCTGAACGCCGGAGCATGGCCGCTTTCGGCGTGGCTGCCCGACGCTTATCCCCGCGCGAGCTGGTCGGGGACGGTGTTTCTCTCCGCCTTTACCACCAAGACGGCGGTTTACGTCCTGATCCGGAGCTTTGCCGGGGAGGAGCTGCTCGTGTGGCTCGGCCTGATCATGGCGTTCTACGGGATCATCTACGCGATCCTCGAGAACGACATGCGGCGGATCCTTGCCTATTCGATCGTGAACCAGGTCGGCTTCATGGTCGTCGGAATTGGCATCGGCACCGAGATGGCGGTCAACGGCGCCGCCGCTCATGCCTTCGCCCACATCATC
>CAYOBK010000120.1:0-5871 GCA_964402275.1 uncultured Bauldia sp. | reverse complement strand
GGATTTTGCAGGTGAGGTCGGTCCATGAAATGGCGTAAGGCAGCATTGCCAGTAGGGTCCGGAGCCGGCTGATGGCGGCCCGAATCCGCCAGGACAATTCATGCCCCGTCCATGAACCTATCCCGGTGCTCATGCTATAGTTGATTCATTGAGCCCGAACGAACTGCGCGATGAAACAGGGCCGTGTCGACGTCAACGCGGGACAGGCCGGGGAGAAGTTCCGGGGCTGTGATCTTGCTTTGGTCCCCTACGGATACTGCGGTTGTTCACTGCGGTGTCGGCGTCCCCGAGATTGAAGCAGGCGAGGCCGACTCCAAGTCGCATCTACTGGCTAAGGGGAAGCCGGCGCGTAAGCGGGCAATCCGCCGTGGCGTCGGCGGCTACTGACACATCGGGAATCGGAACGGGGCCGGGCGAAGGTTACAACGTGGCGAACGCGGGGAGGTAGGAATGCGGGACCAGTTCTTCGCCAAGGCGCAAGCGCTGACGATTGCTGAGATATCGGCACTGACCGGAGCCGAGGCTCCTGCCGGAACCGACCTTGGCCGGGTCATCGATGGCGCGGCGACGCTAGAGATGGCCGGCCCGTCCGACATTTGCTTCGTCGACAAGGCACGCTATCTCGATCAGGTTGCGATGAGCCAGGCCGCCGCCTGCTTCTGCCGACCGCAGCATGCCATGGCGATCGCCAAGACCACCATCGCCCTCATCAGCACCGATCCTCAACGGGCCTTCGTGATGGTGCTGGGCGCACTATATCCGGCCGCCGCTAGGCCTGCCCCGGTGACCGCCTCGGCGGGGATTTCGCCGCTCGCTGCGGTTTCGTCGGAGGCAGTGCTCGAGGGCGGCGTTACCGTCGAGCCTTTCGCGGTCATCGGCCCCAAGGCGCAGATCGGCGCCGGTACGGTCGTTGGCGCCTCATCGATCATCGGTCCCGGCGTATCGATTGGCCGCAACGCCTCGATCGGACCGCTATGCAGCATCCTTCATGCCGTTATCGGTGACCGCGCCATCCTCCATCCCGGCGTCCATATCGGCCAAGACGGCTTCGGCTTCGTCCCGGGCCCGCGCGGCCATCTCAAGATCCCGCAGATCGGGCGGGTGGTGATTGGCGACGATGTCGAGATCGGCCCTGGCACCACCATTGACCGCGGCGCGCTCGAAGACACGCGGATCGGCGACGGCACCAAGATCGATAACCAGGTCCACATCGCTCACAACGTACAGATCGGCAAGCACTGCCTCATCGCCGGCCAAGTCGGCTTCGCCGGCAGCGCAACCGTCGGCGATTTCGTCGCCATCAGTGGCCAGGTGGGCATTTCCGACCACATCCATGTCGGCGCCGGCGCCCAGATTGGCGCCGCAAGCGCCGTCTATCGTGACATTCCAGCCGGTGAGAAATGGGCCGGTGCGCCAGCGGTCCCGCTCCAGGCTTGGCTCCGTGCCCGCGCTGAGGCCAACCGCCGCTCGCCTGGTCCCCGCGCCGGCCAACGCACCGACTAAAGGCCCGCAGCCAACTTGATGTGTCTGATCTAGGACCGGCCGGGCTTGCCGAAACAGTCAACGACCCAACTGTAGTGGGTCACCGGTCCTCGGAGAAAAGGGCGCGGCTCAGTACGGTTCTGCCGGATCAAAGTCGGGTCAATGTCGGAGGCCGGTAGGCAGCGCCGCACGCCGGGATCTGTGCGGGCGCGAGCAATCGTCGTCCCTACCGCCACAGTTTGTCGGGCCACGAGCATCATACGGCCGCCCGGGGGCCGGAGCCCAGCTCCCGGCCATGATAGACGCCGATCGGTGCTGGATTGCGGACGAAGATAAGTCTACCTACCGGAGCGGGCCCACGAGCCTTCGGACGTGGTAGCAAACCCTAGCGCTGACGGCGCCGGCGCAACCGCAACCGAGTTGCGTTGGTTTGGAGCCTCCAGACTCGTTTGGCGCGTGAACCACAGCCGCCGAAGCCTATCTCGTTTCGTGAGCTGCGCATTCAACCTGATGCGCCAAACAGAGGCGATAGAATAATCTATTTCAAACGCCGGCCGCAGCCGGAGCAAGGACCTTCGTGCGCAACATTTTAATCACTCCCACTTTGGTAGTCAGCCTAGCGCTGGCCGTTTTCATTTTTAGCGGGTTGCTGGCCTATTTGGTTACAGAACTCCTGTGATTGGCCCGGCTTTGGTGCCAGCAAACGCAGCGACCCGCTGCCGCGTGGTCGGCGCCGATCACGGCCGCCGATGCCGCGTCGGCGGCAACGCTCAGATGGATATCTGCAGAGTGTGTGATCCTCCATCCAAAGGAACCCGCACCAACCCTTCCGCGTCGGAGATTGGCACGTCATCTAGGACGGCACGCGACACGCCGCGGCAGCGATGTGACGAAGTCTCCACGCGAATCTCGTAGCGGGTCGATCCAAGTCTCACCGTCGCCTCAAATCCGGGCCATGCCGATGGGATGCAGGGATCAACCATGAGCCATGCTCCCTCGCGGCGGATGCCCAGAATGCCCTCGACCCCGGCACGATACATCCAGCCAGCCGATCCTGTGTACCAGGTCCATCCTCCGCGCCCAGTATGCGGCGGGACTGAATAGACGTCGGCGGCGACGACGTAGGGCTCAACCTTGTACCGCTCGGTTTCCTCGGGTGTGCGTGCATGGTTGATCGGGTTGAGCAGGGCGAACAGCTTGGCCGCTTTCTCGCCCGCCCCCATCGCCGCAAAAGCAAGGATCGCCCACATGGCGGCGTGGCTGTATTGCCCGCCATTTTCCCGCAGGCCGGGCGGATAGCCTTTGATGTACCCAGGATCGAGCGGCCACTTGTCGAAGGGCGGCGCGAACAGCAGCGCTAACCCTTGATCGCGGCGAATGAGAAGCCTTTCCATGGAAGCCATCGCCGTCGCGGCGCGTGCTGGATCGGCTGCGCCTGACAGCACCGCCCAACTTTGCGCGATGGAATCGATGCGGCACTCCTCGCTGGTGATGGAACCCAACCACGTTCCATCGTCAAACGTCGCACGCCTATACCATTCGCCATCCCAGGCCTCCCGCTCGATCGCCTCCCGTACCGCGGCCGCCTGCGCCCGCCAACGTCGGGCAAGATCCGCGTCGCGGCCTTCCGCAAGCGGCGCCAACAGGTCGATGGACCGCACCAGCAGCCAGCCGAGCCACACGCTTTCACCCCTCCCGCCTTCGCCCAAACGGTTCATGCCGTCGTTCCAGTCGCCGGTGCCGATAAGGGGAAGACCGTGCTCGCCGATGCGTTCGAGGCATTGGTCGAGACCGCGACTGCAGTGATCGAAGAGCGAGGCCGATTCGTCGGCGACTGTCGGCTGGAAGAAGGCCTCGTGCTCGCCCGGACGCAGGGTCCGACCGTCGAGGAACGGCACGCTTTCATCCAGGACCGTGACGTCACCTGTACAGACGACATAAGTAGCTGTTGCGAACGCCAGCCAAACATGGTCATCCGAGATTCGCGTTCGCGAACCTTGCCCCGAATGCGGCAGCCACCAATGCTGGACATCGCCTTCGACAAACTGCCGGGAGGCCGCGCGCAGGAGGTGCCGCCGCGTCTCGTCCGGGATGGCGAATGTCAGCGCCATGCCGTCCTGAAGCTGGTCGCGGAAACCGTATGCGCCGCTCGCCTGATAGAAGGCCGATCGCGCCCAGATGCGACAGGCCAGCGTCTGATAGGGCAGCCAGCCATTCAGCATTATGTCCATCGACCGGTCAGGCGTCTTGACCTGAACCGACCCGAGCAAGGTCTCCCAATGGCCGGTTACCTTGGCGAGAACGGCGTCCAGATCGGTCTCGCGATACCGGGCGATGAGGGCACTTGCCTCTTCCGCCGACCCGCATTGGCCGATCAATGAAACGACTTCGGTCGCCTGACCAACGCCGAGTTCCACAATTCCCTGCAGAGCTGCGCAGGGGTCTAGGCCGGCGCCGGTCACCCCAGACAGGGGAGCCCGTCCGATGAGTGCAGCGGGCGCCGCAGGTCGGCCGTTACGGCCGAGGAACTCGGTGCGGTCGGCCGTCCATGCCGTCTGTCTCCCGCCCAGATCAGCAAAAGCGACACGGCCGGCGAAGGCGATGCTCCAAGCGTTGCGGGCCAGTAGCGCGCCGGTGGCGGCATCAATCTCTGTCGCGATGAACGGACTCGCCGCCCCGCGCGACGTGCCCAGCACCCATTGCACATAGGCGGTCACCGACAGCCGGCGAGGCCGGCCCGACATGTTGCGGAGGGTCAGCCGGGAAATCTTGATCGGGGCATCGAGCGCGACATATTGCAGCAATTCGAGTGCGACGCCGTTCGCCTCGTGCTCGAAACGGCTGTACCCGTAACCGTGGCGCGCGACGTATGTGCCGCCGTCTCTGATTGGCTGTGCGGTAGGACTCCACAGGTCGCCGGTCAATTCATCGCGAACATATAGCGCCTCGCCGATGGGGTCTCCGACCGGATCGTTCGACCAGGGGGTAAGCTGGTTCTCGCGGCTGTTTTCGGCCCAAGTGTAGCCGCTGCCCTCCGCGGACGCCTGGAAGCCGAAGGCGGGATTGGCGATCACATTTATCCACGGCGCCGGCGTCGTCTTGCCAGCGTCGAGAATTGTCACGTACTCTCGGCCGTTCCTATCAAAGCCGCCAAGGCCGTTGAAAAACTCAAGGGCCCGTGGTGCAGTCGGAGTCCCCGCTATGGGAAGCGAAGGCTTGCGGCCACGCTTCGGCGAGGATCGCTGCGCTGGCCGCGGAAGACGGGCAATCTGATCGGCGATGGACCCGCGGCTTGCGATCAGCACGACACGCGCGGCTGATTGAAGCAGAGCCCGGGCACTGCTAGTCACCAAGTCGGCACGAAGAAGATGGACTGAGCCTAGTTCCGTTTCCTCGCCCCAAAGCGGCCGTGTTCGGCTGCTGCGTATCGCGGTCTCGATAACGTTCTGAAAATCCTGCGAATACGAAGGCGCCCGTTCGTTGACGATGACGAGGTCAACCGCGACGCGCTTCATGCGCCAATATTCGTGAGCTCGCAGCAACTGGCGAACAACTGCCATGTGCTCGATATCGTCGATAAGTAGAAGGACAATGGGCAAATCGCCGGAGATGGCGTGTTGCCAAAGTCCTGCTTGGGATCCAGCCCCGCCGACGATGACATCGGAGGGCGGCCTGAAGCGAGGATCGGCGTAGAGGATCGGCGCGATGAGCCGCTGAAAGTCAGCCGCCTCTGCCGCGTCGATGTCGAGATGGCGAAGCTGGACCTGTGCCTGGGTCCAGGCCATCGTCTTCGCGCGGTCGAACGCGCTGGGATCCTGGTGCTTGTCGATAACGTTCAGCAGCTCGGCCTGCGACGATGCGACAAAGGTCCAGAAAGCAACCCGAGCGATCTTGCCGGGCAGAATCCTCACGCGCTGCCGCAGGGAAAAGATCGGGTCGAGAACGGTTCCGACTGTGTTCGAAAGCGGTCGGTCGCCGACGAGAGCGGCAGGGGCGCCGGCAGCTCGGCTCCGCCCGAGGAAGTAGGCGCGATCCGACTCGAATTGCGGATCGGCGACGATCTCGCCTTCCACAACGGCGAAATGAGCAGCCCACACTTGCGGCTCCTCGTCCGAGCGCGGGCGGCGTGTTGCGACAAGCGCGCCGAATTCGGCGAGGTGCTCGGTCTGGACGAACATCTTGGCGAAGGCCGGATGCGCATTGTCGGCGGCCGGAGTCGTCAGGACTAGTTCAGCATAGGACGTGAGCTCGATCTCGCACGGACGGCGTCCGCTGTTGGTCAGCGAAATGCGACGGACCTCGCCATTGTTTTCGCCCGAGACCAGTACGTCCATGGTGGTCGTCAAGGTGCCGTCACGGCGGATGAACTCTGCGCGGTCCTCACCGAAG
>CAYOBK010000119.1:0-4308 GCA_964402275.1 uncultured Bauldia sp. | reverse complement strand
CGAAACGTTCGCCGAGCGCTATGTGCTCGACACCGTGACGAACGAGATGATCGGCGGATCGCCGTTCCGGCAAACGCTTTGGACAATGGAGACCTACGAACGTTACGAGCCTCCGGCGGAGCTTCCGCCCGGCGGGCTGCTGGAGCTGGTCCGCACCGATGTTCAGACAGAGGCGGCGCTAGCGCTGGAGGCGTTCACCGTGACGGGGGAAACCGGCCGCCTCGTGGTCAGCCATCTCGCGACCGAGATCGCCCGCAGCGCCGAGTTCGTTGCAAGGGCAGGCTACCCGCTGCAAACGACCGGCATGCGGGTCGACCTTGAGGAGTTTGATGCGCTGCTCGCGGAGCCCGAGAGATGCCCATCGGCTTATGGTCCATTCGCCGGCATTGCGGTGACGGTGCGCGCGGTCGACGGCACCGTCCTCGGCGACTGGCGGGACGAGATGATTCCGCCGCACCGGTTCTGTCCGACCCACTATCTGATAAGCGATGTCGTGCTTTTTGAAGCGGCCGGTTCGCTGGTTATCGTTGTGATCTTGACGATCGCTTGGCCGTTTCTCGAAGGCGCCGAAGCGCGCTGCACGGCGATTGCCCTAAGGGCGCCGGGTTAACGCGTTCCAAGTGCGACGCCACAACCGGCTCGAAAGCTCATTGGCATCTTATCTCAGCCCACGTTTTTCTTCGTGGGTTTTGGCCTTGGTGGCTCTACCCCTCCCTTGGCGCTGAGCGTGAAGCGGCTGCATTACCGCGGTGGCCGTCCTGTTGCGGCCCAACGGAGCGGCGCGCACTCGAGCGGCGTGTTCAACGGCGCTTGCACCATCGCTCTCGCGGACGGCGCGGACGAAAACGCGCGCGTCGTCAAAGGGGCGCGCGGTCGACGTTGGGTGGCCGACGGCTCCGCCAGCGGTGCCAGGCGATGCCCGCCTTGACCAGACCGCCGCAGCAGAGGCCCAGGGCAGGAGCGCCGAAAACGCTCGCATCAAGGAACAAGGAAAGTTGCGGGCCCATGCCGAATTCGACGCCGCCACCGCTGAAATAGTAAAGGGCGCCGGACCACCCCATCCCCGTCACTCCATAAAGGAGAACGCTTTCGTGGATCAGGAATCCGGCCCTGCCGGCAACAGCGAGGTCGGCGCCGCCCCCGCCGGCAGCATAAGCAATGCCGGTCCGCGTCTCGATGCCTGAAACGAAGCGACCGTTGACGAAGTTGTAGCCGAGGCGAAGACCGGCCTGATTGCTCCCGCCGGCGCCGGGCAGGAAAGCGAATCCGGCGTAGCCGCCGACATAAAAGCCGCCCCAGTCGAAGGGGACCGGGGCCGACATCTGCGCCTCGGCGGGCGATGCGGCGGCGCAGGCCAGCGATGCGGCGCCGATGGCCGCTGCAACAAATCGAGCCAAAGGTGTCATGGCGACCGCCTCAGTTGCCGGGGTGGACGTTCACGCCGAACTCGAAACGAATGAAGTGAGGCGGTGGCGGGAAGCCCAGGAACCACTCAT
Organism: uncultured Bauldia sp.; assembly: GCA_964402275.1. Classification (GTDB taxonomy): domain Bacteria; phylum Pseudomonadota; class Alphaproteobacteria; order Rhizobiales; family Kaistiaceae; genus JADLGL01. The sequence continues at coordinate 2,812 of CAYOBK010000119.1, read as the reverse complement.
ACCGGACTTCACCGAAGGCCGAGAGGCGTTGGCCAAGCGCGATCTCGGCGCCGAGGCCGATGTCAAGGAAACGATCGACCGCTCCGCTGGGTCCGTAAGCGCCGTAGCCCACCAAGGCGTAGGGTACGATGCGGTCAAAGACGAAGCCGACTCGTCCGTTGGCCTGAAGCAGAAACCCGCTGCCGCCGGTATTGATCCAAGAGCCTGCCTGTCCGGTCACGCCGAGAAGGATACGTCCGCGGACGATGTTGTATCCGATCTGACCGCCGACGTTATACCAGCTCACGCCAAGGCCGGTCTCAAAGTTCACGCTGCCGAAGGCGCCGATGAAGATGCCCGACCAGTCGAAGCCAGGCGCCGCCATGGGCGCGGCCTGAGGCGGAGACGGCGTTGCGGCGAAGGGGGCCATCACGTCCGCCGCCATCGCGCTCGTGGAGAGCACCGCCGAGGCGCCGACGCCAAGGAGTGCCTTCTTCCAATACCGCATGGTTTCCCCCGAATCGTCCCGCAGGATCGGCGCCACTATGCCACACGAGACGGCGCCCTTTGACCCGAGACGGGCCGGTTTCGGCCAGGGTGCGGCTTCTGGGCCACTCGGCGGGGTAGCGACGACCCATGTCCCGCCCGCGAAGAAAATCCGCCGAAATGTCGAAGCCATGTCGGCCCGGTCGTCGTTCTGTCAGAACGGGGGCTAACCTGGCCGGCAAGGCGCCGGCCGCCCGGTTCGAGAGCGATGGAGAAAGACGATGCGTTTCATGGTGATCGTGAAGGCCTCAAAGGAGAGCGAGGCGGGCGTCCTGCCGACGGAGGATCAGCTCACCGCGATGGGCAGATTCAACGAGGAGCTGGTGAAGGCCGGCGTGATGCTGGCGGGCGAGGGGCTACAGGCGAGTTCCAGGGGCGCGCGGCTGAGGTTCGAAAAGAGCGGGAAGCGGACGGTGGTCGACGGCCCCTTCGCCGAGACCAAGGAACTCGTCGCCGGCTTCTGGATCCTCCAGACCAAGTCGAAGGAGGAGGTGATCGAGTGGATGAAGCGGGCGCCGTTCGAGCCCGGCGACGAAATCGAGATCCGGCAGATCTTCGAGTCGGAGGATTTCGGCGAGGCGTTCACTCCCGAACTCCGCGAACAGGAGGAGCGGATGCGCGCGGCCTCGGGCATGGCCGAGAAGAAGTAAGAGAAAAATCGCCCGTCCCCGTCGATTCCACGGACCCTCGTTCGTCGTCAAGATGAGGGAGGTTCCGCCGACCCGAAGAAGAGCGGCATTCTCCCGTCCGAAGCCAAGGAAAAGGAGAATGCCGCGATGAAGTACATGGCTGTGGTGCGATCCGCCGAGGGCGCCGGCATGCCGCCGCCGGCGCTGATGGAAGGGATCGCCAATCTCGGAATCGAGGCGACCAAGGCGGGCGTCCTGGTCGAAACCGGCGGCCTGCTGCCGTCGGCCGGCGGCGCACTGGTCCGGCTCAAGGACGGCGAGCTGATCGTCACGGACGGCCCGTTCGCCGAGGCCCGCGAGGTGATCGGCGGATACGCCATATATAATGTGTCGTCGAAGTCGGAGGTCCTGGAATGGACCCGCCGGTTCATGGAGCTCCACAAGCTCCACTGGCCGGGCTGGGAAGGCGAGAGCGAGGTCCGGCAGATCATGGACGGTCCACCGCCGGGCGGCTGATCGGCCGGGACCGCCACCGCGGCAGATGGAGGCCGCCCGATGAAGTTCATGACGATGTCCCGGTCGGCGGAGGGCGCCGGCATGCCGCCGCCGCAACTGATCGAGGCGATGGCGGACCTGGTGGCCGAGGCGGCGAAAGCGGGGGTGCTCGTCGATGCCGGCGGGCTCCTGCCGTCGCGGAGCGGTGCGCTGATCCGTCTCGAGGACGGCAAGGTGACCATCACCGACGGTCCGTTCGCCGAGGCACGCGAAGTCGTCGGCGGCTTCGCGGTCTTCGAAGTCGAATCGAAGGCCGAAGTTCTCGAATGGGCGAGGCGGTTCCTCGAACTGCACCGCCTGCACTGGCCGGGTTGGGAAGGCGAGAGCGAAATCCGCCAGATCGAGTGAGGCGAGAGATTCGTCCGCGCTGTCGATTTCGCGGACCTCCGTTCGTCGTGTTGGTGAGATCGCCGGCTCCGGCGAACGAAGAGAGGAACAGGAGACACGAGAATGAAGTTCATTACCTTTGTCGAGGCGGTCGAGGGCAAATACGGCGATCCGCCGCCGGCGCTCTACGACGCCATCATGAAGCTCGGCGAGGAGGCGGCGAAGGCCGGCGTCTTCGTCAGCATGGGCGGGCTCAAGGACACCAAGGACGGCGCGGCGCTGACCCTCGCCAAGGGAAAGATCGAGGTGATCGACGGGCCCTACGCCGAATCGAAGGAGGTCATCGGCGGCTGGGCGGTCTATGACGTCAAGGACAAGGCCGAGGCGGTCAGATGGGCCCGGAAGTTCCTCGAGCTCCACATCAAGCACATGCCCCAGTTCGCCTGCACGGTGGAAGTGCGCGCGCTGATGGACGGGACGGCGGCGCCTTAAATCACGCCCGTGACGGCGCTGCCGCGATGCCGTAAACCGGCGTCGTGGCGGCCCCGAGCATCAACGCAACCATCGAGGCGGTCTGGCGGATCGAGGCCTCGAAGCTGATCGCCGGACTGGCGCGGATGACGCGCGACGTCGGCGTGGCGGAAGAGCTGGCGCAGGAGGCGCTGCTGGCGGCGCTCGGCAACTGGCCGCAGGCGGGCATTCCCGACAAGCCCGGCGCGTGGCTGATGGCGACGGCGAAACGCCGCGCGCTCGATCTCTTCCGGCGCGACAAGATG
>CAYOBK010000118.1:0-3740 GCA_964402275.1 uncultured Bauldia sp. | reverse complement strand
GCGCTGCTCGACAGTTCGCGGCTCGACACCGGTGCAATGAAGCCGGAGATCGTCAGCCTGCGCATCGACGATATCCTGCGCCAGCTTGAGGTGGAATTTACGCCGCTGGCACACGGCAAGGGTCTGCGGCTCGATTTCATGCACAGCGCATTCGCGGTGCAGTCGGATCGCCGACTGCTGCGACGATTGCTGCAGAACCTGGTGTCGAACGCCATCAAATATACGCCCGAGGGTCGCGTGCTGGTCGGGTGCCGGCGCCGCGGCGGGCGTTTGCGCATCGACGTTTACGATACCGGCCTCGGCATCCCCCTGTCCAAGCGGGAAGCGATCTTTCAGGAGTTTCACCGTCTCGATCAGGGCGCCAAGGTGGCACGCGGATTGGGGCTCGGTCTGTCGATCGTCGAAAGGATTGCGCGCGTTCTCGGCCACACCGTCGCCGTGTCTTCGACGGCGGCGGGAGGATCGCGATTCTCTGTCGAAGTGCCGCTGGCGCGGACAGCGCCTCTCGGGATCTCCCTCCGCAACGAAGCCGAGGTCAATCGGGGACAGCTCGGCGGCATATCCGTGGTGTGCATCGACAACGACATGGCGATCCTCAACGGGATGGAACTCGTACTCACCGGCTGGGGCTGTCGCACCCTCACGGCGGTCGACCTCAAGACTGCGATTGCGGCGATTGAAGGCTCAAGCTTCAGGCCGAGCGGTCTTCTGGTCGACTACCACCTCGACGAGGGCAACGGCATCGAAGCCATCGTCGAACTGCGCAGCCGTTATGGCGCCGACCTCACCGCAATCCTGATCACGGCCGACCGCAGCCCGCATGTGCGCGAGGAAGCGCGTGCGCACAACGTCCAGGTCCTCAACAAGCCGGTCAAGCCCGCAGCACTGCGGGCGCTCATGACTCAGATGCAAATTCAGCGAACGGTTGCCGCGGAATAGATCCGCTGGTCCGACCGCGTCGATCGGCGGCCGGAAGGCTCGCCGGACATGGTCAGTTGTCGAGCAAGACGGTCTGCGGCCATTGCCCCTGCTCGATCTTTGCCGCCGTGATCACCGCCTGCGTGCGGCTTTCAACGCCGAGCTTCTGCAGAATCGCCGAGACATGCGCCTTGACGGTCGCCTCGGACACGCCGAGTTCGTGGGCGATTTGCTTGTTGAGCAGGCCCCCCGACAACATCATGAGCACGCGCACCTGCTGCGGGGTGAGCGATGCGAGCCGTGCCAGGATGTTCGACTGGTCGGCGCCGCATTCTGCGCCAAGTTCGATGTCGGGCGGCGTCCAGACCCCGCCTTCGAGAACATGCATGATGGCTGCGCGGATCGCGTCGATGCCGAGTGTCTTGGGAATGTAGCCGGCACTTCCGAAATCCATGCAACGGCGGACCACCGTTGGATCGTCATTGGCCGAAACCACGACGATCGGCACGCTCGGATACTGCGCGCGCAGATACATCAGTCCGGAAAAGCCACGCGTGCCCGGCATCGAGAGGTCGAGCATGATGAGGTCGACGTCGCCGTTGCCGTTGCCCTCAAGCAACGCGGTGATCTCGTCGAACGATCCGGCCTCGGCGATGTCGACGGTGTCGAACAGGCCGGCGACCGCCTCCCGCAGCGCTCCACGAAACAACGGGTGATCGTCGGCGATCACCAAACGACAATAGGTGGTCTCGTTCAGAGCCCCTGACATTGCGCCGCCTCGCGCCCCCTGCGCGTGAGCAATCTACAATACTTTCGTCGTATGCGCAGTCCATGTCCTGCCCCCAAAATCCTGCTCTTTTGCATTGCAGCATTTGCGCCGTTTGCGCCGGAGGCGGGAACGGCAGCCGTCGCGAGCGGTCGAGGTCCGGATGCCGCCGCGCGATCGCACATGGGCCGAAAGTCTAATTCGAGCAAATGCGTTGCGATGCTACCGTTCGATCAAGGTCGACAGATGCGGCAGCGAACGGCCTGATCATCGACATGCGGCGCGCGACAAACCACGAACGGCAACGGCGCTTCGCACGAAGGTCATGATAACGGGAGGGACGGCTATGGCTGAAAGTAACGTCGACGAAAGAAGGCGCCTCCATTGGGCGGCGACACGAAACCTCACCATCGTCATACTGATCCTCTGGGTCATCTTCAGCTTCGTGTTGCCGTGGAACGCGCATGGCTTGAACGCCTATTCGTTCATCGGCTTCCCGCTCGGCTATTACTTCATCGCTCAGGGATCGCTTATCGCATTTGTCGTGATGATCTTCGTCCAGAACTGGATTCAGGACACGATCGACGACAAATACGGCTTCGGCGACGAATAGAGGGGGCGTTGTCATGTTTCAATTGCAAGGTCGATTGGTCGACAACCTCGGCAAGGTGTACGGGCTGTACACCGGGGGGTTCGTCGCCTTCATCATCCTGATGGCCATTCTCGACAGACTAGGAGTGAGTGCCGCCACTATCGGGGTTCTCTTCGTCGCCTTCACAATCTGCATCTACGCATTGATCGGGTGGCTGTCCCGCACCATGCAATTGGATGCGTATTATGTGGCAGGACGCGAGGTGCCTGCGGTCTACAACGGCATGGCGACGGCCGCCGACTGGATGTCGGGCGCATCGTTCGTCGCGATGGCCGGCGGCATCTATTTCGGCGGCTACGTCTATATCGCCTTCGTGGTCGGCTGGACCGGCGGCTACGTGCTGGTCAACGCCTTGATGGCGCCGTATCTGCGCAAGTTCGGCTGCTACACGGTGCCGGACTTCATCGGCACCCGTTACGGCGGGAACGTCGCCCGCCTGTGTGCGGTGATCGTTCTGGTGGTCGCCTCGTTCACCTATGTGACGGCGCAGATCAACGCCTCGGGCACGATTGCGGCACGCGCACTACAGATTCCCTTCACGGTCGGCATCTGGGTCGGCCTTGCCGCGATCCTGATGTGCTCGATGCTGGGCGGCATGCGGGCGGTGACCTGGACGCAGGTGGCGCAGTACATCGTGCTGATCATCGCCTATCTGGTTCCGGTGATCTGGATGTCCAACCTGCAGGGCTTCGGCATCATTCCGCACTTCTCGTTCGGCGAGGCCGTCCATCGCATTCAGGAGCTCGAACCGCTGTTGAAGGTCGGAACCAGACCGACGGAAACGTTCGGCGGATTGAGCGTCCTGACGACGCCACTGAACGCGTCGGGCACCATCCTGGACAGCTGGAAGTTCGTCACGCTGGCCTTCTGCATGATGGCCGGCACGGCATCGCTGCCGCACATCCTGATGCGCTACTTCACCACGCCGTCGGTGCGGGCGGCGCGCAAGTCGGTCGGATGGTCGCTGTTCTTCATCTTCCTGCTGTACTTCACCGCGCCTTGTCTGGCGACGCTGACGAAACTCCAGCTTCTCGATCCGAATCTGCCCACCGCCATCATCGGCAAGCCTTTTGCCGAAGTGGCCAACCTGGAGTGGATCAAGAACTGGACGGCTGTCGGGATGCTGAAGGTCTCCGACAGTAACGGGGACGGAATACTGCAGCTCACCGAGTTCTTCATGCGGCCCGACATCGTCGTGCTGGCCACACCGGAGATTGCGGGTCTGCCGTATGTCATCTCCGGGCTGGTCGCAGCCGGCGGCTTGGCGGCGGCCATGTCGACCGCTGACGGTCTGCTGCTGGCGATCGCCAACGCGCTCAGCCACGACCTGTACTACAAGATGATCGACCCGAAGGCCGACACCCGCCTGCGGCTGATCGTGGCGCGTGCCCTTCTGATTATCAT
>CAYOBK010000117.1:0-6097 GCA_964402275.1 uncultured Bauldia sp. | reverse complement strand
TAACAGATTCGCGAGGACTGGAGGCAACACGGCGGCATCAGGCGGCAACAAAAATGCGGCCCCCCTGCCGCGGTGAACGCCCTTCGATCATGGGACGATCGGCCTATGGCTTCGATGTCCGCCGGCCTGGTGGAGCCGAGGGGGGTCGAACCCCTGACCTCCGCATTGCGAACGCGGCGCTCTCCCAACTGAGCTACGGCCCCGCCGTTTTGTTCCGGCGCGAGCATTTACGGGGCCGTCCGATTCGCTGTCAAGCGACCGGCCGGCCGTCACGATTCCCCGTTGGACCGAGCGCGCCTTCGGCTTGCGGCAGCACCACCCGACCGCTAAATCATGCCGAGCCATCCGACCGGAAAGAGGCCGATGCGCGCCGTTCTCGACGTCGTCTTCATTGCCATCGACATCTATACCTGGGTGATCATCGCGGCGGCGATCTTCAGCTGGCTCTATGCGTTCAACGTCGTCAATCCGCGCAACCAGGTCGTCGCGGCGATCGGCCAGTTTCTCTATGCCGTCACCGAGCCTGCCCTCCGCCTCGTTCGCCGCTTCATCCCCAATCTCGGCGGCATCGACATCTCGCCGATCGTCGTCATCCTCATCCTGATCCTGATCCGGCAGATTCTCTGGCGCTACGTCTACTTCAACGTGTTTTGAGCGGACGGCCGGCGGTCGCCCGAACCGCGGCGGGCCTCCGCATCGCGGTGCGCCTGACGCCCAAAGCCGGCGAAGACCGGATCGACGGAGTGACGGTCCTTTCGAGCGGCGACGCAGTTCTCGCGGTGCGGGTTCGGACCGCGCCGGAAGACGGCCGCGCCAACGCCGCGCTCGAGAGGCTCGTTGCATCGGCGCTCGGCCTGCCGAAGTCCTCGGTTGCCATCGCCGCCGGCCACAAATCGCGGCTGAAGCAATTGGCCGTTGCCGGCGATCCCGCCGCCTTGCTGGACTTGGCGGAACGGCTGTGGCCATCATCGGCTGGCGCCAACCGGACCGGGGATTGATGCCGAGGTCGCTTGCAATCATTGCCGTCCTGGCAATCGCCGCCCTGCCGCTGCCGGCCTCGGCCGAAGAGAGCGTCTACACCTCGGTCGACCTCGAATCCTGCCAGTTTCAGCCGCCGGACCCGAAGGATCCGCTGCAATCGGGCGTCTGGCTTTGCGCAGGCTATCAGGGCACCCCGGTGCGGATCGTCGAGAGCGATCTCCGATTCTTCGTCTCCTACGGGTTCGACGCCGGCAACCAGCAGGCGGCGCACCAGACGCTGCCGCCCTTCAACACCATCCACACCACGCTCGAATGGCGCCTCGACGACAACGGCGTTCCGTTCGCCACGATACTTCGCTTCTTCGCCGAATCATTCGACGGCGGACCGCCCGAACAGATTCTGGTGGTGACCGCGATCGGCGAAGCCGGCGTCTGTCACGCCGCCTATGTCAACGCCACCGTCAACGCCGACGCCAACGTCATGGCCCGGCAGGCGGCCGATCTCTTCGCGCGAAATTTCGATTGCAGCTTTCACGCGCCGCTTTGGATCGGCGCGCGCGGCACGCTCTAGGAGGGGACGCTACGCGGCGCTGGTCCGCGGCCAGGCGAAGGCGACCTTCGCCAGCACCGTCTTGCCGAACTGCTCGGTCGAGCGCGCCACCCGCCGGCCGCCGGCGTTCCGGTAGAACTTGCACGCCGGCTCGTTCTCGGCGAGCGCCCAGACGACCGTCGTCTCGTAGCCGTGCCGCGCGAGCTCCTTCCGCGCCGCCAGGAAGAGCCGCGTGCCGAGCCCGACGCCCTGATATTCCGGCAAGAGATAGATCTCGTAGACTTCGCCCTTTTGCGTGAGATCGCGCGCGCGATTCGGACCGAAGGTTGCGTAGCCGGCAATCGTGCCGCCGACTTCGAGCACCAGCACGGCTGTTCCGCGGCGGATCGCCCGGCTCCACCAGCGCGGCCCGCGGCGGGCGATCATCCGCGCCAGTTCCTGCGCCGGAATCAGCCCCTCATAGGCGTAGCGCCACGAGGCGTCATGGACCGCGGTGATGCCTTCGACATCGCCGATCTCGGCGTTTCTGACGTCGATTGCCAGGGTGCTCATGCGGCGGAAGATAAGCCGCTCGTGGTTAACACGGAAGTGTCTTCGATGCGCCGGGTGCGCGATTTCTGGGGGTGTGTGGCATCCGCGACGGTGGATGTGGATAATCTTCGGTTACGGCGACTGGTGAAACCGCCCGGGCAACGCCATATTCGCGCCGATGGCCTTGGAGTTTCTGGGTAAAACGCCGGTGAGCGAGGCGCCTTTGACCTTCCACAAAATGAACGGAGCCGGGAACGAGATACTCGTTCTCGACCTCCGCCGCGAGCCGGTGGCGCTCGACCCGGAAGGCGTCCGCGACATCGCCGCAATGCCCGGCTTCGCGTTCGATCAGCTGCTCGCGCTGCTTCCATCCGGCAATCCCGGCGTCGACGCAAGGCTCGCCATCTTCAACCGCGACGGATCGGAATCGGCCGCCTGCGGCAACGGCACGCGCTGCGTCGCCGCGCTGGTTATGGCCGAGACCGGCAAGCCGAATGCGCGCTTCGAGACGGCCGCCGGAATCTTGCCGGCGACGCTCGGCGATTCGGGACTGATCACCGTCGACATGGGCGAGCCGCGATTCGGCTGGGAGGATGTCCCGCTCGCCGAACCGTTCCGCGACCTCCGCGCGATCGAACTACAGATCGGCCCGATCGACGCGCCCTACCTGCACAGCCCCACGGTTTTGTCGATGGGCAACCCGCACGCGATCTTCTGGGTCGATGACGTCGACGCCTACAATCTTGAGGCGCTCGGCCCGTTGATCGAGAATCACCCGATCTTCCCCGAGCGCGCCAATGTCTCGCTTGCGCAGGTGATCGACCGCGGCACGATCAAGCTCCGCGTCTGGGAACGCGGTGCCGGCTTGACCAAGGCGTGCGGTTCGGCCGCTTGCGCCGTCGCGGTCGGAGGGGCGTGGACAAAGCGAACGGATCGCAAGGTGAAGGTAATGCTTCCCGGCGGCGAGCTCGGGATCGAATGGCAGGAGAGCGACGGCCACGTGCTGATGACCGGCCCATGGGAGCTGGAGCGGAGCGGCGCGCTGGAACTCGCGGGCTGAGTTGGCGCAGCTGCGGCAATTGGCTTATTCCCCGCCGCGGCCTATCTAGCGGTCCGAAGAGACATTACCGATGAACGAGATCGTCACATTCGGTTGCCGGCTCAACGCCCTGGAGTCGGAGGTCATCGCCGCCCGCGCCGCGGCGGCCGGGCTTCGGGACGCCGTCATCGTCAATTCCTGCGCCGTCACCGCCGAGGCGGTGCGGCAGGCCAGGCAGGCGATCCGCCGGGCCAGGCGCGAGGCGCCCGACCGCCGTATCATCGTCACCGGCTGCGCCGCGCAGATCGACCCGGGCGCATTCGCGGCGATGCCGGAGGTCGACCTCGTCCTCGGCAACGAGGAGAAGCTCGCCGCCGCCGGCTATCGCGCGCCGGATTTCGGCGTCGCTGCCGAGGAGAAGATCAGGGTCGACGACATCATGGCCGTCCGCGAAACCGCCGGCCACCTCGTCGGCGGCATAGGCGGCCGCGCCCGCGCCTTCGTCCTGATCCAGAACGGCTGCGACCACCGCTGCACCTTCTGCACCATCCCCTTCGGCCGCGGCAATTCCCGCTCGGTGCCGATGGGCGCCGTCGTCGAGCAGTCGCGCCGCCTCGTCGCCAACGGACTCGCCGAGATCGTCCTCACCGGCGTCGACCTCACCGCCTACGGCGCCGACCTCCCCGGCCGGCCGACGCTCGGCCGTCTCGTCGGATCGATCCTCCGGGAGCTTCCGGACCTTCGGCGGCTTCGGCTGTCGTCGATCGATTCGGTCGAGGTGGACGACGCGCTTCTCCGCGTCATCGCCGGGGAGGAACGGCTGATGCCGCATTTCCATCTCTCGCTGCAGTCGGGCGACGACCTGATCCTGAAGCGCATGCGCCGGCGTCACTCGCGGCGCGACGCGATCGCCTTCACTGACCGCGTCCGACGGCTTCGTCCCGACGTCGTCTTCGGCGCCGATCTCATCGCCGGCTTCCCCACCGAGAGCGAGGCCGCCTTCGCCAACTCGCTGGCGATCGTCGACGATTGCGGCCTGACGCATCTCCACGTGTTCCCCTTCTCGCCGCGTCCCGGCACGCCCGCCGCGCGGATGCCGCAGCTCGACCGCGCCATCATTAAGGAGCGCGCCGCGCGGCTCCGCGCCAGCGGCGATGCGGCGCTCGAGGCGCATCTTGCGAGCGAGCGCGGACAGGTTCGCAGCGTCCTCGTCGAGCGGCCGGGCAGCGGCCGCACCGAGCATTACACGCCGGTCAGCCTCGCGGGCGGCCGCTCCGGCGCCGTCGTCCGCGCGCGGATCACCGGTCACGATCGCGGCAGGCTGACCGCGGAGGCGGCGTAGCGATGGTCGAGAATCGGCGCGGCTTTCTCGGCCGCTTTCGCGGGTCCTCCCGCGATGAGCAGGGCGAGGCGGAGCAGCGCGCAGACGTAACTCCTGCCTCGCCTGTCCCCGCGGCGCAGAACCCGGACGCCGAAGCCGGGGTCGGCTGGCTGAATAGACTGCGCCGCGGCCTTACCCGCTCGTCCGGCGCCCTCACCGGTTCGATTTCATCGATCTTTACCAAGCGGAAGCTCGACGAGACGACGCTGGAGGAGTTCGAGGAGGCGCTGATCCGCGCCGATCTCGGCGTCGACACCGCCGCCAGGATCACCGACGCGCTCCGCCGCGACCGCTTCGGTCGCGAACTCGGCGAGGACGAGGTGAAAGGCATCCTTGCCGCCGAATTGGAGAAGATGCTGGCGCCGGTCGCAAGGCCGCTGGAATTCGCCGCGGCCCGCCCCGAGGTGATCCTGATGGTCGGCGTCAACGGCACCGGCAAGACGACGACGATCGGCAAGCTCGCCGCCAAGCTTACGGCCGAGGGAAGGAAGGTGATGCTCGCCGCCGGCGACACCTTTCGCGCCGCCGCCATCGATCAGCTCAAGATCTGGGGCGAGCGGACCGGCGCGCCGGTTGTCGCACGCGGCGTCGGGTCGGACGCCGCCGGCCTCGCCTTCGACGCCATGGCCGAGGCGAAGCGGGCCAGCGCCGACGTGCTGCTGATCGATACCGCCGGCCGGCTCCAGAATCGTTCCGAGCTGATGGCCGAGTTGGAGAAGATCATCCGCGTCATCCGGAAGCAGGACCCCGCCGCACCGCACCACGTCATTCTGACGCTCGACGCCACCACCGGTCAGAACGCGCTGTCCCAGGTCGAAATCTTCCTAAAATCCGCGGGGGTAACCGGCATTGTGATGACCAAGCTCGACGGCACGGCCCGCGGCGGCATCCTTGTGGCCGTCGCCACTCGATTCGGACTGCCGGTTCACTATATCGGTGTTGGCGAATCCATTGACGATCTTGAACCTTTCGCCGCCGCCGATTTTGCCCGCGCCATTGCGGGGCTCGCCTGATCCGTGGAGAATAGGCCGATGGCCCAGTTCGAACTTGCCCCCAACGCGCCCGGCCGGGCCCACCCCAATGCGCTGCTCAAGCTGGCGCTGGAGCTTGGGCCGCTCGGCGTCTTCTTCTTCGCCAATGCTCGCGGCGAGTGGCTGATGGAGACGATCCCGGTGCTGGCGGCGCTCGATCAGCCGATCTTCGTCGCCACCGCGCTCTTCATCGGCGCCACGCTGATCTCGCTCGCCGTCTCGCTGCTGGTCACCCGGCGGCTCCCGATCATGCCCTTCATCACCGGCATCGTCGTCCTCGTTTTCGGCGGCCTCACCCTGTGGCTCCAGGATGAGACCTTCATCAAGATGAAGCCGACGATCGTGAACTCGATGTTCGGCGCGGTGCTGCTCGGCGGGCTGGTCTTCGGCCGCTCGCTGCTGGGATACGTGTTCGATTCCGCGTTCAGGCTCGATGCGGAAGGCTGGAGGAAGCTCACGCTGCGCTGGGGCGTGTTCTTCCTGTTCCTCGCCGTGGTGAACGAGGTCGTCTGGCGCAACTTCTCCGAGGAGACCTGGGTCGCCTTCAAGGTGTGGGGCATCATGCCCATCACCGTCGCCTTCAC
>CAYOBK010000116.1:0-3472 GCA_964402275.1 uncultured Bauldia sp. | reverse complement strand
CCCCCCCCCCCCCCCCCCCCCCCCCCCCCCCCCCCCCCCCCCCCCCGACCCCCACCCGGCGGCTTCGCGCCGACCTCCCCCTTTCCGGGGGAGGTGAGCAGGCCACCGTCGTCATCCTCGTAACGGAAGATCGGATTCTCTAGCCGAGCCCGCCGCAGAATCGCTGGATGCGCATACAGGCCTCCTCCAGCGTTTCGGTGGACGTCGCGTAGGACACGCGAAACGCCGGACCGAGCCCGAACGCAGAGCCCGGGACCACGGCAACGCCCTCCTCTTCCAGAAGCGCCGTAACGAACGCCTCGTCGTCGCCGATCCGGCGTCCGCCGCCGCTCTTCCTGCCGATCGCGCTAGCGCAGGACGGGTAGACATAGAACGCGCCTTCCGGCGTCGGGCATGACAGGCCCTTCGCCTGATTCAGCATTCCGACCACCAGGTCCCGCCGTTCCTTGAACAGCGCCGCGTTGCGCGGGATGAAGTCCTGCGGTCCGGTCAGCGCTTCGACCGCCGCCCATTGCGAAATCGAAGTCGGATTGGACGTCGACTGCGACTGGACGGTCGCCATCGCCTTGATCAGGTCCTCCGGCCCGCCGCCATAGCCGATCCGCCAGCCGGTCATCGCATAGGCCTTCGACACGCCGTTGACCGTGAGCGTACGGTTCTTGAGGCCGGGCTCGATCTCGGCGACGCTGTGGAAGACGAAGTCGTCATAGACGAGATGCTCATATATGTCGTCGGTCAGCACCCAGACATGCGGGTGACGCATCAGGACGCCCGTAAGCGCGCGGATCTCGTCGCCGGTATAGGCCGCGCCGGACGGGTTCGAGGGCGAGTTGAAGACGAACCATTTCGTCGCCGGAGTGATTGCCGCCTCGAGCGCATCCGGCGTCAGCTTGTAGCCGTCCGCCAACTCCGTCTCGATCGCGACGGGCGTGCCGCCGGCAAGCGCGACCATGTCCGGATAGCTCACCCAATAGGGCGCCGGAATGACGACTTCGTCGCCCGGATTGAGCGTTGCCGTCAGCGCGTTGTAGATCACCTGCTTGCCGCCGGCGCCGACGGTGATTTCGCGGACGCCGTAATCGAGCCGGTTCTCGCGGCGGAATTTCTCGACGATGGCCCGCTTCAATTCCGGAATGCCGTCGACGGGCGTGTATTTCGTCTTGCCGTCGCGGATCGCGCGGATCGCCGCTTCCTTTATGTTCTCCGGGGTATCGAGATCCGGCTCGCCCGCGCCGAGGCCGATGACGTCGCGGCCGGCCGCCTTCAGCTCCAGCGCCTTGGTCGTGACGGCGATCGTCGCCGACGGTTTCACCCGCGCCAATGCATCGGCGAGGAAGCCCATACTCATTTCTCCGGTGGTGTCGGGCAGGAAGCGCGCGGAAACTAGGCGCGGCCCCCGGCCATGGCAAGACGCGCCGGCGCGGGGCCGGCCGTCTGCCGCCCCCCAGCGAAATCGCTGTGATGTCGGATGATGGAAGTGGCGGGCGACGTGGCGCCGCCCGCAACGAGGACCGGCCCGGTCTAGGCGAGCGTGAGGTTGACGGCCTTCGGCCCCTTGCCGTGACGGTCAGGCTCCGTCTCGAAGCTGACGCGCTGGCCGTCCTCGAGGCCGGACAGCCCGGAATCCTGGATCGCGGAGACATGCACGAACACGTCTTTGGCGCCCTCGTCCGGGGTAATGAAGCCGAAACCTTTGGTGGTATTGAAGAATTTTACAGTGCCAGTCTGGCGCATTGTGATGGGATCCTTTCCCGATGTTGTCGTCTAGCGGACATACTCCGTCCGCGCTGGGGGCACGTTAGCTGTGTAGGGGAAAGGAAGCGGCATGTTTGTTCGCGCCGTGGCCAAGCCGTCCGGCGCCGCGGGGGTCGATCGTCAGAACGAGTTGCCTCGCGCCTCTCTTTAGTTTCCAGTCTCCAGGGCCCGCATGCCCAGCCGGAAGATTTTGCCCGTCATCGGCGCGAAATGCAACGGGAATCACGCGGCGCGTGCTTTCTAGTCGAATTGGACGCGTCCGCTTCGAACCGGATTAACGATGCGCGAACCGGATGTTGCCAGCCTCTTTGCCGCGCCCTCACCGGAGGCCGACGGCGAGCTGACGACCGTCCTTCTCCACCGGCCCGCGCTTCGCATCGAGCGCATCGTCTCGACCGGCCAGGCTTCGCCGCCCGGCTCTTGGTACGACCAGCCGCACGACGGATGGGTGCTCGTGGTCGCCGGCGCCGCGCGGCTCGAGATCGAGGGCGACGGCGAGCGCGCGCTCTCGCCCGGCGACTATCTGCTGCTGCCGGCGCATTGCCGCCACCGCGTTGCCTGGACGGATCCGGAACGGACGACGGTGTGGCTCGCGATTCATATCGGCGGCTCGGTCGACGACGGCTAGATCAATCCCAACGCTTGCGGCCGCCGCGGAAGACGCCGAGGAACCCGCCGCCGAACAGGATGCCGGCGCCGAGCACGAAGCCGAAATCGTACCAGCCGCCGCTGTTGTAGATCTCGTAGATGTTCACCCTCTCGGTGAACAGCGAGATGATGAAGGTGATCGGCGAGATGATCCCGTGCCACAGTCCGCGCCAGAATCCGGCGAGGACCTCGTTGTCCGGGCGGACGACGTCGACATTGTCGTTGATGCCGGCGGCGCAGGCGGCAAGCAGCAGCGCCAGCCCGACCGTCATGGCAAACGGTGCGATACGCGAATTCGTCACGGCGAGATCCCCCTTGGGTTGGCCACAACCGGTACGATCATAGCCCATTCATCCTGGCGGCGCGAAGCGGACCCGCATTGATGCCGATCAACCAAGGCCTCGCCGTCAACGCCGCCGCCAAACCGCCGTTTGGTGCGGGCGAACGGACATGGCAGCTGGCGCTGGAAACGGCGGGTCTGCGGGGGTCAGCCTACCAACTCCACGGATGCGGTTGAAGTACGCATGTCCTTCATTCCATTCGTCACCACCGGGCTTGACCCGGTGGCCTTACCGCCGCGCCGCGATCGCCACGCGTCCCGATGGATTGCCGGGTCACGCCCGGCAATGACGACTGGTGAGGACCTGCTTCACGTCAGACTGCGCGATCCACTCCCCCGTTCGTCCCCGCGAAAGCGGGACCCAGCGCTATCGGCACGGAACCGGATGGCGACGGATTCCCGCTCGCGCGAATGAGCGGAGCAAGTTGCTCGTCTGTTCGCCGTCGTTCCGGGCGAACCCGAGGGGCGAGACCCGGAACCTCGGGCGGGAGGTTCCGGCTCGGCCTCGCGGCCTGCCGGAACGACGTTGCCGTGCTGGATCAAATCCAGAGCAGCGGTGGGCTCGTGCCGACAAGGACTTGAGGCGGTGTTCTACGTCTGGCAGGTGCCGGCCTCGCGACTCGATCTCCCGTTCAATCGTCGCCGGCGACGCCGAATTGCGAGATGTCGAATTCCGGCTTGGCGGCGAGCTTCGTCTCGATCCGCCCGGTGATCTTCGCCGCCTCCTCG
>CAYOBK010000115.1:0-1946 GCA_964402275.1 uncultured Bauldia sp. | reverse complement strand
GGCGATATTCGAGGTCGAACACGAAGAGGCGCCGCACGGCACCGTCGTTCAAGTCGTCCAGGCCGGCTATTCGATCGGCGACCGCGTGTTGCGCCCGGCGATGGTCGGCGTCGCCAAGCCGCCGAGGAAGGCGCAGGAAGACCAGCCGACGATACCCGAAGCGAACAAGGACGCCGACGAAGGGAGTCCGGCTGAGGAGCAGGTGGCGGGACCGAAGGCGGCCAACGACGGCTGAGGCCGGTCACGCCGCGGCGTCCCTGCCTTTCCCCGCCCCGAGAAGGTCGCGCAGACCCTCCGGCGTCATCGGCTTGTGGAGGTAGCGGTCGAACCCCGCCGCGAGCGCCGCGTCGCGGCTTTCCGGCCTCGCATCGGCCGTCACCGCGATAAGCGTCGCGGCCGGAGATTGCCGGTCGCGCTCGACGAGGCGGATCGCGCGCGCCGCTTCGATGCCGCCCATCTTCGGCATCTCGAGATCGAGGAGGATGATGTCGAATGACTCGGCCGCAGCGGCCCGGACCGCCGCCTCGCCGTCGCCCACCTCGGTGATGTCGTGTCCCTGGCGGAGGAGCATCGAGCGGAGGAGCAGCGCGTTGATGTCGTCGTCCTCGGCCAGAAGCACGCGGCGCCCCGATCCGGCCGGCTGCCATGGCGGCGCGATCGGCTGCTGGTCGCTCGGATCGAAACCGAACCGCCTGTCGCCGGCGGCGAGGTCGCCCACGATGCGGATCAGCGAGCGCCGCCTGAGCGGCCGCACGAGGTAGGCGTCGAAGCCGGTGCCGCGGAACTTCGCGACCGCCTTGTGCCGGCCGGGCGACACCAGGATCGCCGCCGGCATGTCCGAGCCCGCGGCCTCGCGGATCGTCGCCAGCGCCGCCGCCGGGTCCGCGGCGATGCGCTGATCGAAAAGCATCAGGTCGTATGCCTCCCCGGCCGCCGACGCCGCCCCGGCAAGCGCCGCCGCCTTGCTGTAGGTGTCGGCGATTCGCGCCGTCCCGCCATGCGCGCCGACTTGCCGGGCCGTGAGCTCGGAGGCGAGCCCGGGGGGCGCGACGACAAGGACGCGTTTGCCGGAAAGTGCACTCGGTTGCGCCGGCTCCGTGCCTTCATCCGCGGGCCGCGCCAGAGCGAACGAGAACGCCGAGCCGCCTCCGGTGCGCTCGCCCACCACGATCTCCGACCCCGTCAGCCGGACGATGCGCTGCGCGATGGCGAGGCCGAGGCCGCTTCCGTCGAAGCGATGCCCGGCGTCCGCGCGCTCGAACTCGCCGAAGATCCGCGCCGCATCGGCCGGCGCGATGCCGGGTCCGGTATCTTCGACGGCGACGCGGATCAGGTCGGCGTTCTCCGGATCGGCCGTCACGGTGACCGCGACGCCGCCCTTCTCGGTGAATTTCAGCGCATTGCCGACGAGGTTGATCAGGACCTGGCGGAGGCGCGCCGGGTCGGCCAGGACGGGCGAAGGCAAGGCCGGCTCGACGAAGGTGGCGAGCTCCAGGCCCTTCGCCTCCGCGCGGCTGAAAAACAGTTCGGCGATCTCCTCGAGGACTTGCTCGATGTCGACTTCCTTCGGCATCAGGTCGAACCGGCCGGCCTCGATCTTGGCGAAGTCGAGGATGTCGTCGACGAGGCCCTGCATCAGTTCGCCGGAGATGCGGACGGCGCGGGCGAAGGTCTCCTGCTCGGCGGTGAGCGGCGTCTCGAGCAGGACTTCGGTAAGCCCGATGATCCCGGACAGCGGCGTGCGGAGCTCGTGGCTGACAGGGGTGAGGAACTGCGATTTCGCCGCGCTCGCCGCCTCGGCCTGCTGCCGCTTCTCGGCATTGAGGCGGTAATGCTCGGCGATGTCGGAGAGCTGCCAGTCCCGGTCCGCGCTCCTCTCGTCGTCATTGGCGATCGTCGCCGCGAAGGCGCGGTCACGGGCGCGCCGCATCAGTACCGCGCCCACC
>CAYOBK010000114.1:0-6192 GCA_964402275.1 uncultured Bauldia sp. | reverse complement strand
AGCAATATCAGCGGCCCCCGCAAGCTGCGGATCATCTTTGCTGCCATCGGTATCTTACGGGCTCCTCGATCGGAACTCTCGCGAAGCGGTTTGATTCACCGCCTGTTTTGACCATCGATATTCGTTGCGGGAAAGTTGCTTGTCCAGGCAAAAGATGACCGAGCAAGTAATATTTCCGTGCCGGCTGGCGGCGGCGCGTTTTTCGGAATCACGCTGCCGCGACGCGAGCGACCGTGCCTATCGGCGCGTCGCCACCGCGGGTTCCCGAACGACTCCGAAGCCGTTCCCCCATGAATTCCGGATGTAAGTCCCGACGGCGGCGACTTGACGGTCGTCGAGCCGGTCCGCAAAAGCCGGCATGCCGTGCTCCTCGTTCCCGAAGAGGACCATGCTGATCACATGCGCCTGCGACGACAGCGCCTGATTGCCCGCGAGTTCCGGCCCGGCGCCGCCCTGCCCATTGGCGCCGTGGCAACCGCTGCATCCGACCGAGTGGAATATCTCGTCGCCCTCGTCGACCAGCGCGGCCAGCAGGGCCTCGGGGTCCGCGGCCCCGGCCGGCGCGGGCGGTTCCGCCGCCGGCGCCGCGGGCGCGGCGCTCGCGATGACATAGGCGCCGGTCTTCCGTCCGCCCGTGAGCACCAGATCCCCTTCCTGCACGGAACCGGCGAGCTGGGTGGTCACGCCGCCTTCGAGCGACTCGTATTTGCCGGTGCCGCCGGTCCAGCTGCCAGTCAGCACGATGGCGTCGAGCGGCACGGCGCCGTCGGTCGCGAACTGTTCGAAGACCTGATCGCCATCCGCGTCGCGGTAGCTGCAAAAACCGGTGATCGCGACGCTGTTAGTGCCGATGTCGATGATCTGATACGAGGCGCAGCTCCCGACCGCGAAATGGAGAAGGCTGCCGGGACCTGCATCGTTGAACACGCGAACCGTCTGATTGACCGCGATAGCCATCCGGCCGTCACCGGCAAGAACCGGAGTGCCGGCGCTCGATTCGCTCAGCGCGACGGTGAGGGCAAAATCGCCCTCGGCCGCCAACCCGCCGTCTTGCCCTAGCGCGGCCGTTGCCGAAGCGATGGCGGCAACCGACACGGCGATGGCGAGAACGGTCCCTCTGGCCGGATTCCTTCGAACTGACGTCATCATGCCTCGCGATTGTTGGCCGCCCTCCGACTCGCCGTCGCCTCTCCGGCGCTCATTGTCAAGCTTCTGCGACCTGGGCGTCACGACTCCCGCTCGGCCTTGGCGGTTTCGTGGCGGGAACGGACGCGCGTTGCGACACGCTTGACACCTCGCCGTCATTCGGATTGTGTCGGCGTGTCGTGGTTCTCGTCGATTCATCGGATCGGCGAGCTAAGAGGGAATTCGGTGGCCGGATGTGATCCGGCGAAGCCGAAGCTGCCCCCGCAACTGTGAGCGGCGAGCTTCCCGCCAGGAAAAGCCACTGATGCGATACGCATCGGGAAGGCCGGCGGATGAAGCGCTGACCCGCAAGCCAGGAGACCTGCCCCGACATTGAGCTTAACGCGGGGCGGGGTGTCCCGGTTGGTCGCCGCCTGGATGCCCGCCTTCGGGCAATTCCCCCTGGCAGCGCCTTTCCGACACTCCCCCTCCGGCAACGGGGAGTTGTCAGTGACTCGCACTTTGAGGCTGGAGCGCGCCGCCGCGCTCCCGCAGGCCGATGCCGGCGCCATACCCCCCGGCGATACGATCTCGACGAGCGTCGCGGTGCAGCAGCCGCGCCGCCGGCGCCGTATCGTCCTGTCGCTCGCCGGTCTGATCGTCGTCGCGTCGGCCGCTTTCGTCGTCTCGATCGCCCTCGGCAGCGTTGCCATCCCGCTCGATCAGGTGTGGACGATCCTGACCGGGCATGATGCGGAGCGCGCGACTTGGACGGTGATCGTCACCGACGTCCGCCTGCCCCGCACCATCACCGCCCTGCTCGCCGGCGCGGCGCTGGGTGTCGCCGGCCTGCTCATGCAGACCCTGCTCCGCAATCCGCTCGCCGATCCCTTCGCGCTCGGCATCACCTCCGGAGCAAGCCTCGGCGTCGCCGTGGTCGTGCTCGGTCTCGGCGCCTCCGCCGGCGCCTTCTTCGGCGGCGGCCTCGGCTTCACCGGTGGCGCCGCGGTCGTCACCGCCGCGATCATCGGCTCGCTCCTGGCGCTGGCGCCGGTGCTGGCGATTTCGGCAAGGGTCAACAATCCGGCAACGGTGCTTATCGTCGGCCTGATGTTCGGCTACGCCGTCCAGGCATTCGTCACCTTCCTCGTCGTCGGCACCTCGTTCGAACAGCTGCAGCGCTGGATCTCTTGGGGATTCGGCTCCTTCACCGGCGTCACCTGGCGGCAGCTGACCCTGTTCGTTCCGCTGCTGGCGACCGGTATTGCCCTTGCCGGTCTCGCCACCAAGCAGCTCAACGCGCTCCTCCTCGGCGAGGACTATGCGCGATCGATGGGGTTGAATGCGCGCCGGACGCGGCTCGTCATCCTCGCCGGCGCCTCGATTTTAGCGGGCATCGTCACCGCTTTCTGCGGTCCCATCGCCTTCCTCGGCATCGCCATCCCGCATATCGCCCGGGGCCTGACCGGGACGTCGGATCACCGTATCCTTGTCCCTGCCGTCATCCTCGCCGGCGCCGGCCTCGCGACGGCCGCGCAGATCGTCGTCTCGACGGTCGGGCCGGAGGGCATGCTTCCGCTGAATGCTGTTACGTCGATCATCGGTGCGCCGATCGTGATCCTCGTGCTCTTGCGCACGCGGCGGGGAGCGTTTGTCGGATGAGCGCCGTCCCGATCCTCGCCGCCGAACGCCTGGCCGTCGGCTATCGCCGCGGCCGCCGGCGTCACCCGGTCCTGACCGCGCTCAATCTGTCGGTCGCACCGGGCGAGCTTGTTTGCCTCCTTGGCCCCAACGGTATCGGCAAGTCGACGCTGCTGCGGACATTGGCCGGGCTTCAGCGGCCGCTCGCGGGCGCTGTGTCCGTTCGCGGCGACATCCTTTCCCGGCTATCGGCCTTCGATCGCGCGCGCCTGATCGGCGTCGTTCTCCCGGACCGCATCTGGGTCGGGGCGCTGTCGGCGCGGCAGATGGTGGCCCTCGGCCGCTACGCGCATTGCGGCTGGACCGGCCGCCTCACGCCCGTCGACTTCGCCGTCGTCGACCGGGCGATCGAAGCGGTGGGCGCGGCGCATCTCGCCGATCGCGATTGCCGCGAACTGTCCGACGGCGAGCGCCAAAAGCTGAACCTTGCGCGGGTGTTGGCGCAGGAGCCGTCGCTGATCATCCTCGACGAGCCGACCGCCTTCCTCGACGTTTCGGCACGCGTCGAGCTGATGTCGTTGACGCGCCGCCTGTCGCGCGAAAAGGGCACGGCGGTGGTTGCCTCGACGCACGACCTCGAACTCGCAATCCGTCATGCCGACACCGCCTGGCTGATCGGGCAGGACCGCAGACTTCACGCCGGCGCGCCGGAAGACCTGGTGGCGGGCGGCGTCGTTGCCGATGCCTTCTCGTCGCCGCGATTCCGTTTCGATTCAGCGCGCGGGTCCTTCCGTCGCTCCGCAACGGATTTGCCGACCGCCTTTGTCGACGGCTCCGCGCTCGGCGTTCGCCTCGGGGCCAGCGCGATCGAACGCGAGGGTTTCGAGCTTGTCGACGATCGCCTCGCCGCCGGTCTCGTCGTCGACATGGTCGACGATCGCGGCCGCTGGCGCGCGCAGCACCACGGGGGCGACGTCACGGGCGCCAATTTTGCAGCACTTGCCGCTTTCGCCCGGCGCGCACTCGCCGACCGCCAGCCGTCAATGCCGTTGCCGCGCCGCGACGACGCTCAACAAACCGGAGGATGACCATGTCCCGCCTGAGAAACGCAGTCCGCGTCGCGGCTATCGTGCTGCTTGCGCAACCGGTCGCCGGACCGGCGCTTGCCCAATCGCTTGACGCGGAGGGCTGCATCCGCGACTTCGACCCCGCGGTCGATTACTTTCCCGACAAGACTGACCTGACCGACGCGGTCAATTTCACCGTCACCTATCACCGGAGCTACAAGATCGTCACCGTCGCCCGGCCGTTCGTCGGCGGCTCGCCGCAGACATACGTGCTGGTGCGCTGCGGCGCGCCGGCGCCGACGCTCGATGGCGACCTTGCCGCCGCGCCCGTCGTCGAAACACCGATCCGGTCGATCTTCTCCGCCTCGACCACGCACAACCCGATGTTCGAGGCGCTCGGCGTCGTCGACCGGGTGACCGGCGTCTCCACCCTCGCCTTCACAGCCAACCAGGCGATCCTCGACGCCGCGGCCGCCGGGCAGCTGATCGAGTTCGCCACCACCGGCGCGATCGACGTCGAGCTGGTGATCGACGCCGAGCCCGACGTCTTCATGACCGGCGGCGGCGACAACACGGCCTACGCGCTTCTCCGCGATGCCGGCGTTCCGGTGATTGCCAACGCCGAATGGCTGGAGCCGAGCATTCTCGGCCGCGCGGAATGGATCAAATACGTCGCCTTGTTCTTCGACCGCGAGGCGCTGGCGGCTGAAATCTACGGCGACATCGAGCGGTCCTATCTCGACGCTGCCGAGGCAGTTAGTGCTATCGCGCCGCAAGACCGGCCTCTCGTGCTTGCCGGCTCACCGTTCCAGGGCGTGTTCTACGCGCCGGGCGGGCGTTCCTTTACCGCCCAGACTATCGCGGATGCCGGCGCGCGTTACATCTTCTCCGACAACGACGAAACCCCAAGCATTGCGTTGCCAGACCTCGAACCGGTCCTCGACGCCGCCTCCGACGCGGGGTTCTGGATCAACGCGTCGACCGGTTACCGGACGCTCGCCGACATTGAGTCCGACGAGCCGCGGCTGGCTGCGCTTCCGTCCGTTCAGGCCGGCCAGGTCTGGACCTACGACCTGCTGACCACCGCCACGGGCGGCGTCGGTTTCTTCGAACTGGGCGTCCTCCGGCCCGACCTCGTCCTTCGCGACCTGATCGAGATCTTCCATCCCGGCACGCTCCCCGGCCACGAATTCACTTTCTACCGGCAGGTGGCCGCCGATTGAGGCCCTACCTGCCCCCGCAGCGCCTCGCGCGCCGGATCAGAGTTCGCGGGCAATCCGATTGCCGGCGTCGAGGAGGATCTTCCTGGCCGTGATCGGCGCCTCCGCGAGCTCGAAGCCGAGGATGGTGATGTTGTCGCCCTTGTGGATGAGATGCGCCGCCGCGCCGTTCATGCAGACCACGCCGCTGCCGCGCTCGCCGGCGATCACATAGGTCTCGAGCCGCGCCCCGTTGGTGTTGTCGACCACCAGGACCTTCTCGCCCGGCATGATCCCGACTGCATCGGTGAGCGCCGGATCGAGGGTGATCGAGCCGATATAGTCGAGATCGGCTTCCGTGACGGTCGCCCGGTGGATCTTCGAGCGAAGCAGCCATCGCATTGGGGAACATTTCCTGGCGGTTTCGGGCGCTCATATGGGGAGTCTGCCGCAATCCCGATAGATCCGGCGGCTGTGCATTAGCAGGCTCGGCGGTTGCAGCAAGCGCGGCGGCCCGTCGCATCGGGAGGCGGGGTCGGCGGCCGGGCCCCGGGGCGCGTCCTACTGGAAGAAGCCCATCGTCTCCTGCGCTCCCCGGTCCGCCGGCAGCGGCGTCGCACCGGGCAGGAATCCGTTGCGGACGAGGATGTAGCCGACGATCTGCCGATAGTGGCTGTCGTCGATCCCGGTCTGGTGCTTGTGCAGGTAGTCCACAAGGTCGAACACCGTGCGGCCAAACCAGTTCTCCTCGAAGGCGGCGCCGATAAGCGCCGGCATCCGCTCTTCGACGGCGTTGCCGAGAAAATCGAACCGCCCCCTGAGATTGCCGCCATGGCATCCGTCGCAGCCGTCGAGCGCGTACCACGCCGCGCCGAACTGCACCTCGGTGTTGGAGAAGGTCAGCGGATTGAGGCCGGGCTGCGCCACGCCGATCGTCACCTCCCCGTCCACCAGCGCTGCCCGCGGCGAGAGCACCGCGAGGTAAGCGATGATCGCGGCTCTTTCGTCCGGATCCGCGATCCCGGCGAAGCCCATCCTGGTGCCCGGAACCGCCACCGCCGGCGTCTCGAGGAACTCGTCCAGCCCTTCGTAGGTCCAGATGGCGCCGGCTTCGTTCAGCTCCCGCAGCGCCAGCGAGTAGCCGAAGCCCTCGACGCCAC
>CAYOBK010000113.1:0-2182 GCA_964402275.1 uncultured Bauldia sp. | reverse complement strand
GCCCCGGACAGGTTCGCGTCGTGCAATGTCGCGAAGGTGAGATCGGCCCCGGCGAGATTGGCGCCGGCGAGGTTTATGCGCTTGAGCTGCACCTCGCGAAGGTCGCAGCCCGGGCAGTCGATTGTCAGGCCGGCGAGGAAGTCGTCACGCTGATCGCCAAGCGCCGGGGATGCGGCCAGGGAGAACAGCAACAGCGCGGCGGCAGTTGTCAGCGCTCGCAATTCTTGTTCTCCTCGGCGGCCGATGGGGATGGCGAAGCGGCGCCCTATCGCCCGCGCTACTCCGGCCGTGCGGGGATCGCCAGTGTCTGCAACAATTCGGTGTCGCCCGGCAATTCGGCTTCGCCGCCGGGATAGCCGTTCCGCTGCAGGATGTACGCCATGATGTCCGCGTAGGTCTGCGGCTCGAGCGTGCCGGGCGCCTGTTGCGGCATGCTCGTGGAGATGTAGGCGAAGAACGTAAGGGCAGTCTCGCTGAACCAGCGCGTGCGGAACCCGCTGCCGATGAGGCCCGGCGCCTCGCCTTCGCCGCCGAGCGTGGCACCGTGGCAGCCTGAGCAATTTTCCGCGTAGGCGTCGTCGCCGCGGTCGGCCTGCTCTTCGGTATAGGCCGCCGTCGCGGCAGCGCTCCCCTGGGCCCAGCCGTCGGGGGCGAGCACGATGCCGGCGCCGGACAGGGCGAGGAGGGCACCCAGTGCCGTGCGCAAGGTGAGCCGGGCCGGACGCGGGGACAAGGATTTGCTTTTCACTTCAGTTCACCTCACGCATTTCACAAGAAAACCGGGCAAACCATAACATCGCTCACCCTTCGGTCAACTGGCGCCGCGGAGGTCTCGCGGCTAGAATGGCGCCTGTCGAACGGCCGAAGGCGTCGGTGCAGGATCGGCAGTCGCGCCTCTTGCGGCCGACCGGCCTCGGCCCGTGCGGAGCCCGAGGACAAGCATGCTTGAGCAAGCCCTTCCAAGCGACCGTCCGCGGTTGCCCCGGACCCATCGATCGACCCTGATGTCGCGTCTCGCGGCGTTGCTTGCGGCCGCTTGCCTGCCGGCGGCGGCGCCCGCCCAGGCCGGTGAATGGGTCCGCGGAGGCACCTACGACGCCGCGCGGGGTGTCGCGGTGTATTTTCTCCGGTTCCTTGCCGAGCCCGGGGAGGGTCAGATGACGATCCGCTGCAACGGCGCGGACGGGTTGTGGATCGACGCGGGTGTGGCGGGCGTGGCGGATTTGCCGCCAAGCGCGGTGCCTGGTGCGGAGCTTGGGGCGCTGTTCACATTCGTCCGGGCCGACGAGACGCATGAGCTCCAGGTGGCCGGCGAGCTGATCGTAAGGGCCGACGGCGCGGCCGTCATCTCAATCGCCGGCGCGGCCGCCGATCCGATCGGGCGCGAATTGCTGCTGTTGACCGAGCGGCTCGACATCACCATCGGCGATGTCACGCGACCGGTGCCGCTCGACGCCGCATTCGGCCAGCTGCAGAGCCTCGCGGAGGGTTGCGCCGGCTGGCCCGGCAAGACATTCGAATTGCGGTGAGCCGACCTGCCGGCGACAGAGTTTCGGTGGATTGCGCGCTCGTGCCGAACGGGCGAGCCGGAAGCCACGCAGGCCTCACTTGCCACTGGACTCGCCGGTCGTGAGCGCGCTTTCCCAAGGCGACACGCGCAACGTCGAGAAGGCGGCCGACCTCTTGCGATCGGCGAGGGACCTTGTCGGCCTGCCCGATCGCGCCTTCGCCGCTCTTTTCCTGTTGGTCGACGCCGACCTTCTCACATACAACGACGTCAACCTCGAAACCGGCGAAGCACGGTTCGTGCTCCGGCCAAGGCAGGCGTCGCGGCCCGGGCCCTTTCTGAGGCGCTTCGGCTATCACCCGGCGGCAACCAGCCTGCCGACGGGAACCGACCGGCTGGATGCCATGCCGCGGTTTGTCAGCGATCCGAAGTTGCGGGCTCTAGGTGTCGGCAATTGTTGCGGAGAAGCGGAGATCAAGCTCAACGCGGAGTTACCGCTCGCGTCGGGATGGTCGAGGCTTGTCGGGATTGGCGTGAGCCTCGCGGTCCGGGAGTTCACCCAACGGGAGCGGGCATTGTTGAAGGCGATCCAACCGCATCTGGTCGCGGCGCTCGACGTGGCGCTCGCCGGTACCGAACCTGCGTCCGAACCGATCGCGTCGCCGGCCGGTCACC
>CAYOBK010000112.1:0-3669 GCA_964402275.1 uncultured Bauldia sp. | reverse complement strand
CTTAGTCAAAGGGCCCCGGGTCGATCCGCGGCGTGCTCCGAAACCATCGGACGGCGACGTCGCGGCAGCCGACCAATCGCGCGCCAAACGTTTTGCCCGCGTGGTTAGCGTGATCTTTATGCCACATCCGCTGCCGCTCCGGAAAACCGAGAATACGTCGGAGGATTAGCGGCAAAGGCCCGAAACAACTTGCCGACGGTTCGGCCCTCTTTTGGCTATAAACTGCATCGACCTTTAATCGTCCATTCATCTGGAGAGGTAGAGGATCGCGGCCATGGGAGCGCCAGTCCGATCGAAGACACATTCGACGCGCTGGCCGGGACAAACGGAGTAACACGATGGCACGCTTAGATCTTGCCGGCGCTGCGGAAACCGGTCCGTCCGGCAGCCTTGAAGAGACGCTGTTCCAACTCGGCATCGCCAGCTCGACCGGACGCGACGGCGAACCCGATCTCGTCGCGGCGCACAAATGGTTCAATCTCGCCGCCATGCGGGGCAACAACGAGGCCGCGCGCTACCGTCAGGAAATCGCGATGGAACTGACGGCCGCCGAGGTCGCCGAGGCCCAGCGCGCCGCGCGCGAGTGGATCCGCCGGCACTAGCTCGGGCATCTTCCCTTTCCACTCCCAAATCTCCCTTCATCCTTGGGGGTCGAAGCTTGCGGCGAGCCGAATGCCTTCAACTGAGGAGGCGAAACTTCAGTCTCCTACCTCCCCCTTGTGGGGAGGTCGGAGCTCGCGACCCCGGACTTGATCCGGGGGAGCGAGTTCGGGTGGGGTAGCGGCGACGGCTCCTGATCGCCTCACCCCCCTCTTGTTTCGCCAGCGATTTGCTTTGCAAATCGGGACGAAACATTCTCCCCCGCAAGGAGGAGAAACTGATGGAGCGCTGCATCGCCGCCTTCGCACGCGCGCTCAACGCCCTGAATCCGGCTTCGCCTTGATCAGGCCGCGGCGAACGGCTTCGATCCGGATCGTCTCCGGCATTTCGCGGCATCGGCAATTCCGCGCATGCGCCACGTGCCAGAGGACGCGCTGATCGGGCGTCGGATTCTTCGGCATCGGATTGGCGCGGTGCCACGCCTCATTGATCTCCACTCGACATTTCTCCGACCGACGGACGCGCCGCGGTCACTCGTCGATTTCGACCAGTATCGCGCCGCCGATCCCGACGTCGGCGCAGCGGCTCGCGAAGCGGTCGTCGCAGATCCGGACCTTGATCGGCTCGTCCGATTGCGCCTGCGCCAGGCCCACGAACGGCGCGTTGCGGATGGCGATGATCGCAAGTGAAACCGCGATCACCGTCAGTACAGCCTTGGTATAGCGGTCGGTTGACATTCTGCCTTCTCCTCATCTTCGCCCCGCTCGACAGTCCGGCAAGCCTAGCACCGAACCGCCCGCGGCCCGCGCCGGCTCCGTGCCACGCGGAATATGTACCGCGCCAGGGCGGGGCGTTATGGTCCGCCGGTTCGGTCCAATGGGAGACAGACAATGCGCAAGGCAGTGATAGTCCTGACGGCCGCGGTGCTGGTCATGGGCGCTTTCGTCGCCCGCGATCTGGCGATCATGACGAGCGCCAACGCCGCGGTTGCCGGGCTCGACTCGACGGGGCTCCGCGCCGACCCCGACTTCCTGGCGGCGGTTCAGTGGATCGCGGAGCGATGCCGGGTTCGGCCCGACGGCGATCGGCTTGAATTCTTCTGCTGACGCGAAGAAGCGCCCTCAACACTTTCAAAAGTTCAGTTACGGGAGACGAAAACGATGCGTAAATTGATGACGGGTCTGGTCGCCGTGGGTCTGGTCCTTGCCGGCTTCATTGCCCGCGATCTGATGCTCCTCGGAAGCGCCAACGCCGCCGTTGCCGGGCTCGACCATATCGGCCTTCGCATGGACCTCGATTTCAGGCGTGCGGTCGAATGGATCGTCGAGCGCTGCGACGCCGACCAGTTCGGCTTCGGCTACCGCATCGACTGCTAGCCGTCTCCGGACGGGCCCGCCCGTTGCGCGGGGCGGTTCGCATTGGCGCCCCGCTGGCGGAGAGGAAGGGATTCGAACCCTCGATACGGCTTTTGACCGTATACTCGCTTAGCAGGCGAGCGCCTTCGACCACTCGGCCACCTCTCCGTGCAGCACTTAATCGGGGGCGCTCGGCGCAATCAAGGGCGCGGGGCGCGCGTCCACCTCTGAGGCTGCGCGGACGGCCTCGCGGCGCGGCGCCGAAGTGTGCCGGAGTGATTCGCGGGAGCGCCTCCGGCGCGGCAAATTCCTGATGCGTGTCGCGGCCGCTTTGCGGCGGTCGGGTGGCGAGGACCGGTTAGCCGCCGTTGGATAACTCCGGGGATCGATCCCGGAGAATCGATCGAATCAATGGCTTACGGGGCGCAAGAGCTCGCGTTGTATATCTGCAACAACCGAAGTGAAATCCGTGAGGAACTGGGCAAAACGGAGGCGAATCGCGTTGCGCGTTAAGAAGCTTACGGTAAGCTTCCAATGTATTCGCGAGGTGACTCGCGGTGTTTTGTTCGACGGTGGGTGGCCCTGGGGTGGGGATCAGCAACTTGGTCGAACTGTCGTGGGGGATCTGGGCAACTTCGCAGGCGCTCTGGTGACCGGACTTCGTCCGGGAGCATGAGAAGAAACCTGCCCCTGGTTGAACCTTTTTGGAAGGTCAGGAGACAGATATGAGACTCAGAACGCTTCTTCTCGGCTCGGCCGCCGCGGTTCTCGCTGCCGGCACGGGAGCCGTACCAGCCAGCGCCGCCGAACCGATCGCGCCTCCGGGCATCACGCCGATGGCGACGATGCAGGATTACCTGACGGCCTGCGCCGATGACTTTGGGGTGCAGTTCCGGAACATCTGCCTGTCGCTCGAGGCCGGCGCCACGCTGGAAATCGCGTTCGGCAACGAGATTGACTACGGCACGACTCCGGGCGGGAACGCCGTCGTGCCGGTCGACGATGCGGGCCTCTGGATCTTCGAATGGACGGCCTGCATGACGGCCGAGGCGGAGGACCCCAACAACGGTCACATCGTCACCTTCGAATTCCCGTTCGGTTGGGATGCCACTGGAGGGTTCTACGACCCCTGCGATGTCGAGGTCAGCCTCGAAACGGCGGGCGGCTTCACCGCAACATTCAGCACCGACGGCACAGCGGGTGACGGCGAACTCGAGCTCGAGCAGGAATTCAGCTGGGCGACCTTCACCCTCACCTTCGAAGACCTCCTGGCCGCCGGTTGGTATCTCACTCCCGAACTCGTCATCGAGACCGCCTTCGGGCCGGTCGACCTCGAGATCGGCAACGAATTCGACTTCGGCGCACCGACAGGCATCGGCGACGGCTTGATGTTCGATCCGTGGATCGAGGTGAACGTCGAAATCGACACCGGCGGACCGATCACCCCCGTCTTCTCGACGCGGCTTGAAGTCAATGAATTCGCCGCCGTAAACATGCTCGATGTATTCGCTCTGGGTGGCGTGCTGATCGAAAACTCGATCGAAGGCGGCGCTGGCATCTTCGTCGACCACGTGGACCTTGGTGGTCGCGTTCTCGGCTTCGGCGGCGGCGCCTTCGTGACGCTCCCCGTCGGTCCGGCGGAGTTCACGGTTGCAGGCGCGGTAGCCCGCAACATGGGTGTCGACGACGCCTTCGACGACTTCGCGCTCGACTT
>CAYOBK010000111.1:0-3621 GCA_964402275.1 uncultured Bauldia sp. | reverse complement strand
GGAAAACAACTTTCTGCATTCAAGCCTCGCGGATCGCCCGGTGCGTACCGTGGCCCCGATGCCGCAGCGGTCGGTGTGCCGACTATCTCAGCGATCTGGTTGCAGTCAATGTCGGCAATGGTTCACAAAGGCTGCGGAAATGCCCACAATGTCGCATCCTCAGGCAACCGGAAAAAGGCCGATATTGGTTGCATCGCGCGGCTAAACCCATATAGCTTCCGGCCCACAAGCTGGGGGGAGTGGGGGCGTTTCCCGTTAGGTTGGTGCTGCCCACCCAAGGGTGATTGCGGAGCGCGGGGCACAAATGTTCAACAAGATAGCTGGCGCGGTTTTGGGCACTCTTCTGGTGCTCGTCGCCTTGAGGATTGTTGCCGACGAGATTTGGGGGCCGGAAGAACCCGAAGAGCACGACGACGTTGAGGTCGTGGAACTCGACCCGACCCAGATGATGCTTGCGCGGATTGCCGCCGCGGATCCCGATGACGGAGCCGCCGCCGCGGGTGCGTGCCAGGGCTGCCACACCGTGGCCGAGGGCGGGCCGACGGTGGTCGGACCCAACCTGTTCGACGTCGTCGACAGGCCGATTGGCGGCGTCGATGGCTTTGCCTATTCGGATGGCTTGGCGGCAATGAACGCAGCAGGCGACATCTGGACCTACGAGAACCTTGATGCGTTCTTGTTGAACCCAGGTCAGTATGCACCGGGCACGAGGATGACGTTCGCTGGCGTCGCCGACGACGATACCCGCGCCGCCATCGTCGCGTTCCTGAGATCCCTTTCCAATGATCCCATTCCCTTGCCCGACGTTCCTGAAGTGGCTCAGGAGCCGGGTGGCGAGCCGGCGGGCGGCACAATCGAGGAGATGGTCGCCGCAGCCGACGCCGCGGCGGGCGAAGCGGTGGCAGGACAATGCGCCGGTTGTCACACGCTGAACGAAGGCGGTCCCGCCGTCGTCGGACCCAATCTGTTCGGCGTCGTCGATCGGCCCGTTGGCGCCGCCGAAGGCTTCAACTATTCGACGACATTGGCCAATCTCGGCGCCGAGGGTGCGACCTGGTCGCTCGAGCGCCTCGACGCGTTCCTCACCAATCCCGGCGAGGCAGCACCGGGCAACCGGATGCCGTTCGCGGGCATAAGCGACGATACCAACCGTCACAACCTCCTGGCCTACCTCGTCACCCTGACGGCCGGCGCGGCGCCCCCCGCTGAAGCGCCGCCGCCCGCCGAGGCGCCGGCGGCTCCGGCAGAGCCGGCTCCCGCCGAACCGGCTCCTCCGGCCGAGCCCGCGCCCGCCGGCGGCGCGGCCCTGGATGGCGATCCCGCGGCTGGTCAGGTGGCTGCCGCCGCCTGCCTCGGCTGCCACACCGTCACCGAGGGCGGTCCAACCGTCGTCGGTCCGAATCTGTTCGCGATTGTCGGGCGCCCAGTCGGCGCCATCGAAGGTTTCAACTATTCGCCGGCGCTGGCGGCCCTCAACGCCGAAGGCGCGGAGTGGACGCCGGATCGTCTGATGGCGTTCCTGGAGAACCCGGCCCAGGCAATTCCGGGCAACCGCATGCCGTTCGCCGGCATCGCCGACGCCGCGACGCGCGCGAACGTCGTCGCGTACCTCGCCACCTTGGCGCCGGCGGAGGGCGCCGCACCTGCGGAAGCCGCGCCGCCGCCCGCCGAAGCGCCGCCGCCGGCCGAGGCTCCCGCGCCGGCTGAGGAGGCCGCCGCTGCGGATGGCGCGCTTGCCCTGTTGGCAACAGCCGATGCCGCTGCCGGAGAGGCCGTTGCCGCCCAGTGTCGTGGCTGCCACACGCTCGATCTGGGCGGGCCGGCGGTTGTCGGACCTAACTTGTTCGGTATCGTCGGCAGGTCGGTCGGCGGAGCGGAAGGCTTCGCCTATTCCGAGGCGCTCGCCGCACTGAACGCCGAGGGCGCAACCTGGACCGCCGAGCGCCTGAGCGCGTTCCTCGCCGGCCCGGCCGCGGCCATCCCCGGCAACCGGATGCCCTTTTCAGGGATTTCCAACGATCAGGACCGTGCCAATCTGATCGCCTATCTCGCGACGCTCGTTGCCGCCGAGGAGGCCGCCGCGGCTCCGGCCGCGGAACCCGCGGCGCCCGAGCTGATGCCGGTCGCCTTCACCGTGGTCCAAGGCAATTGGGGCGACCTGCAATACGGCATTGAATGCGCCGGATGCCACGGCGATGCTCTCGAAGGCGGCGATCGCGGCCCCACGCTCGTCGGCGAGGCGTTTGTCGCCGCCTGGGCCGATCGTTCCGTCGCCGACCTCGCCGGGGTGATCCGCGATGCCGGACCGCATCCCGGCGACCAGGTTTCGGCCGAGGATTACGCCGCAATCATCGCGTATCTGCTCCGCGAAAACGGATTCGCGGCTTCCAGCACCGCACTGCCGACCAGCGCCGAGGCGCAGGCTGCGATCGGCCTCTTCCAGTAGCCGCGGCGAGTCAGCGCCAAAGCCGCCGGTAGCGTTCGACGATCCGGTCGCCGAGCCGCTCCACTGCAAGCGCTCCCGCGAGGGTGCGTTGGATGACGACGTTGCGGCGGTCGTTCTGATCGCGGCGGCGTGTGAGCAGGCCGCTCCTTCCCATCCTGTCCAGCGCCCGGGTGATAGCGGGCTTGGTGACATTGAGCTTTGAAGCAAGGCCGCGCACCGTGTGCGGCGGCGGTTCGAGATAGACCGTCAGCAGCACCGCCTGTTGCCGGGCCGACAGATCGGGTTCATCATCACGGACGAGATCCAAAATCACATCGTGCCAGAGGCGAAGGGCCTGGCTCGGCCTGAGTTCGGATGGCATCGCGGACTACCTGGATCGTTTCGGGGCCGAAATTTGTTTACCCAGCCGTCGATTGCCCAGCAAGCGATGATCCCGTCGGTCACGGCGGTGGCACCCGGCGGGAGGGCATGACACGTCGCGCAAGCAATCCCGCGCATCCCGCTGCGATCATTCTGCTCGCGGCCGCCGCTTTGATGCTCGCGGCCTGCGGCGACCCTGACGACGCCACGGATGAAGGTGTCGCCGCGGCGGAGGAAGGCGCGCCGGCCGTCGAGCGGGCCGCGGCACCATCGCCGGCGGAGGATCCCGCACGGCCGGAGCCGGCGGCGGATCCGCAGCCGCCGCCCGATCCCGGACCCTTGGCCGCCGAATCCGGTCCGGCGCCGCCGCCCTTGGCGGATGACATCGCCCTGGAACCGGAGATGGCCGCGCTCATCGATGCGGGGGACCCCGTCGCCGGGCGAACCTATCTGCAGCGTTGCGCAGGGTGCCACGCGATCGACCCGGCAACTCAGGGGCCGGGCGCAGCGCAGATCGGACCGCCGCTGGCGGATGTGCTCGGCCGGCCGATCGGCGGTGTCGCAGGTTTTGCTTACTCCGACGTCATGCAGTCGATCGGCGAGACCGGGGCCGTCTGGACCGAGGCGCGTCTCGATACCTTCCTGACCGATCCGGCCGCCACCGTCCCCGGCACGACCATGATCGGAGGCGGAGTCCCGGATGCGGAGGATCGTGCCGACATCATCGCCTTTTTGCGGCAATCGTCCGGCCGCACGGTGCCCGACGATCCGGAATTGCTTGCACGCATTGCCGCGGCCGATCCCGATCTCGGCCG
>CAYOBK010000110.1:0-5774 GCA_964402275.1 uncultured Bauldia sp. | reverse complement strand
GACTGCCACAACAATTTCTGTGCCGCGACCATGGCCCGCGACACAACCACTGGCGAGCTGATCTGAGCGTTCAACCAAGTCCCTCTGATCCCCGGGATCTTGATATGACGACGCCCTACGGAAGGGCCGGCCCCTTATTTGTCTGGCGCCTTCGTCGCGCGGACGTTAATTGACGGAACCCGCCCCAACTGAAACAAGATCGGTCCTGAAAATGTTAGCCGGTTCGATAGTCCTTCATTGGGTGTCACGGCCGAGCGCCGCGGCATGGCGCCGGGCTCTGCGGCCGCTCGCCCTCATGGCCGCCGGCGCGGTCGCGCTCGGAGCCACCGACGCCAGGGCCTGGGAGCTCGTCGTTTGCGCGGATTCCAACGCCCTGCCTTTCTCGGCGAGGGACGAGACCGGTTTCGAAAACCGCCTGGCGCAGGTCCTGGCCGACGAGATGGGGGCGACCATCACTTATTACTGGGTCGCCAACCGCAGGGAGGCGAGCATCGAGCGGCTGCGGCAAGGCGTCTGCGACGTTATTCTCGGCCAGCCCGACGGCGCCGGGGCAGTGATGTCGACCATCACCTACTATCGCAGCCCCTATGTCTTCGTGCAGCGGGCCGATGCGGATTTTCGCATCCAGACCTTCGACGATCCCGAGCTTCGCGAACTTCGCCTCGGCATCTTCCCCAATGACAGTCCGGCGCACCACGCGCTCGAGCGCCGCGGCCTCGGCGACAATATCGTGATCGACGAAACCGATTTGGTCGTCGGCCCGACCGACGCGTTCGAGCCGATATTCGGCGCCGTCGCCGACGGCACGGTCGATGTCGCCGTCGTGTGGGGGCCGGCCGCCGGCTACTACGCCTCGCGCGAGGCGGTGGAGCTGCTGGTGACGCCGGTGCCGCCCTTCGAGCCGCCGCTGATCCCGATGTACTTGAACATGACCGTGGGCGTTCGCCTCGGCGACGAATTCCTCCGCGATCTGATCGATATCGCCATCGTCAATCGGTGGCAGGAGATTCAGGCTCTCCTCGACGATATGGGCATTCCCCGCATGGACTTGCCGCCGCCGATTCTCACGCTGGGCGCCCCTGGATGATCAAGCCTACTCGCCGGCAGCTGCTCGTCAGCGGGGCTGCGCTTGGCGGAGCACTGTGCCTGCCGTATATCGCCCGCGCCCAATCCGGCCCCGTCGATCGCATCCGCATCGGCGTCATCACCCCGTCCAGCACCGGGCTGATCCCGGTCTTCACGCCGGGCGACGACCTGATCGGCGACGCCGCCAGGCAGGGTGCTCTGATGGCCGACGGTGTGGTCGGCGAAGTGGCTGCGCGGGCGGGCATCAGCCTCGATCTGTTGCCGAGCAATGCGCCGACGGCCGAGGCCGCGTTTCGGGTCACGCAGCGCTTTGCCGAAACGGATTCGGTCGACGCCATTGTCGGCGGCGTAGGCTCCGGACATGCGGAAACGATCAGCGCGATCGCCGAAGCGGCGGGCGTGCCGTTCTTCAACGTCGCTTCGCCCAGTCACCGGCTTCGCCGCGACTGCCTCCGTTACACGTTCCATATCGACGCGAGCGAGGCGATGTACATCGATGCGCTGGTCATGCTCGGCGCGTCGCAGGACTATCAGCGCTATTTCATCGTGCACGAAAACGGGCCGGCCGGCGACGAACTTCGGCAGCGCGCGGCCCTGTCGGTCGAGCGGCTCGGCGGCGGCGCGACCGTGGTCGGCGCCGCCGGGGCGCGGCCGGAAGAGGCCTATTACGGGCCGCAGTTGACGGCCGCCGACGATGCGCGGGCGGACGCCATCCTGCTCCTCATCGGAGACATCGATCAGTTGGTGTTTACGGCGCAGGAACAGTCGCTGCAGCTGGCGATTCCGGTGCTGCCGCTGCCCTATCCCAACACCCAGACCAGGGAGTATGTGCGCGAAGTGCGGCAGATGTCGCCCGACACCAATCCGGACTTCCGCGTCGCCCTGTGGGACCCGGCGCTCGGCCGGCCGGAAGAGGCGGCCGAGTTCAACAACCGCTATATCACGCAATGGGGCGCGCCCGCCGACGCGCCCGCCTGGGCGGCGTATCAGGCAATCAAGATCATCGTCGAAGCGGTACGCGCGGCCGGCAGCAAGGACCCGGCCGCGATCGTCGACTATTTGGAGAATTCGGGCGCCGAGTTCGACGTCGCCAAAGGACCGGGGGTGTCGTTCCGGCCGTGGGATCACCAGCTCCGGCAGCCGCTCTACGCCATCCGCGTCGACCAGGAGGCGGTGTGGGATTGGGAGTTCCCGACGACCCATGTCGCATTGGCGAGTGTGGTCGGCGAGTTGCCCGGGTCCGACGCCGGCGCGGGCGACACGATCGCACGGCTCGATCTCCTCGGCGACGGGCCCGAGGCCGGGGATTGCCGGCTCTAGCGGCAAGCCGCCGGCGTTGAGGCGGGACCGCGGACGACTGTCGCCCTCCGCTATCGACGGCGCCCAAGACCGGCGCAATTTGCGTCGCCAGGTCCACGGTCGCGGCCCAGCGGAAAAGATGCCGAGAATGCCGATGTCCTACGCGAGCGCGTCGGGCAGCACCGGCATGTCGCCGTCACTGTCGATGATTTCGCCGGGCGCTTCGCGCCCAAGCGGCGCGGTTGCCACGCCGCTCCGTTGCTGCGGCGCAACGCGCGGCGAAACGACCGCCGGCGATTGGCGAATCTACGACAAGATCGTTGACCGCCGTCGCAAAACCGCAATGATCGATGCCGGATGCCTGCGGAGGGGGACGCTCGCGAATTGTCGTTTCGGCTGCGAGTCAATGAGCGCGTTGGGGCGGCGATGCGCCGCGCCCTTTCGGCCGATCTTCAGGACTCGGTCGCCCTGCTCGACGGCGGGCCGGGCTCGCTCGAGGAGCGTATCCACAAGGTGCGGAGACGGTTGAAGCGGGATCGATCGCTGATGAGGGTCTTCGCTCCGGCGGCACCGAAGCTTTCCCGGCAAATAAGGCTGAAACTCCGAAATGCCGGCCGGGCGCTGGCCGGGCTTCGCGAAGGCCACGCCCTCGCTGAGGCCGCGGCAAGTCTCTGCAAGAAGCTCGACGCCCACAGCGAGGCGATCGTCATTGCCGCGGCGACGACAGCGAAAGGCGAGGCGCCGGCGGACGACCGGAAGGTGATCGACTCGGCGATCGCGCTGATCGGCGAGGCGGCGCTGACGGTGGACGAATTGCCGAGGAAGCGCGGCCGACGGCTCCTCGATCGGGCGTTGGCGCGGGCGCACCGACGCGTCCGGAAGGCGCGGAGGACGGCGTCGCGCTCGGGCGCCACGGAGGATCTCCATGAATGGCGCAAGGAGCTCAAGGACCTCACGCATCTGTCGCGCTTCGCCCAACGACGGCTGGGGTCGGGAAGGCGGATCGGCGATTGGGCGCGCGACGCCGAGCAGCTCCTCGGCGACGATCGCGATCTGGCGATCCTTCGGAGCCGCGTCGTCGTGAGGGGCAAGACGGCGGCCGCCCGGTTCGTCAGCAATATCGAGATCGGCGGACGCCGGGCAAAGCTGCAACGGCGGGCCTACAGGCTCGGGCGAAAGATCGACCGGACACCGCCGCCGCAGTTGCGCTAGCGGCGCCGGCCGGCCGCCGCCAATTCCGAACTCGGCTAACGATCTCGCGGCGAACGGCACGGCGAATGCGCGGTCGCTTCACCATTCGAAGTCGCGGCCGTAGCGCTCTTCGTTCTCGGCCTCCTCGATATGGTAGCGCGCCGCCGCCTGGCGGTCGGTGAGGAGGTCGCCGGCGGGGTCGGGGCTGTCGCGACCGGGAAAGCGGAGGAGGAAGCGGCGGGCGATCCGGGCGGCGGCGGTGGTGCCGGTCCAGGGGCGGTCCAGGGCTCGGCGATA
This sequence comes from uncultured Bauldia sp., assembly GCA_964402275.1. GTDB lineage: Bacteria > Pseudomonadota > Alphaproteobacteria > Rhizobiales > Kaistiaceae > JADLGL01. The sequence goes on along the minus strand of CAYOBK010000110.1, from coordinate 1,901 downwards.
TAGGCGAGGATCGCCTCGCGGCGGCGCCGGCGGGCGCCGCGGCGGTGGAACCGCTCGCGCGCCGCTTCGACCGCCGGATCGCGCCTGGCGCCGAAGAAATCCCGCCTGGTTCAGGCGGTGGAAGGTCTCGCCGAGATCGCCGAAGGTGCGGCTGTAGCCGGGCATCCGTGGATCGTGGAGAACATCCACATTGTGCGCAAGCGTTTATGTGGATATGGTCCACGGAATCCACCGCGGCAGTCAGCTGCCGGTCTTCAGCAGCGTCTCGATGACGGCGTGGATCTGCTGCTGGCGCTCCACCGGCGCCTTCTTCAGCGTCTCGTAGATCGACCAGGGCGCGTCCGGCTGGGTCGGATCGCGGATCAGGAGATCGGCCACGGTGCAGCCGTAAGCTTCGGCAGCGGCCTCGAGCAAACCCTGGGAATACGGGCTCCGCATGTTCTCGATCTTCGACAATTGGGTGCGCGAGATGTCGAGCCGGAGCGCCGCCTGCTCCTGCGACAGGCCGCGATATTGCCGCCATTGCTGAAGGAAGTGGCGGCGAAGTTCCCTACGTGGATGCTTGACCGAGGGCATCGCCCCCGTTTGTAGACCCGTTGCCCCCAAGGTCTATAGCATCTGATCCACATCGTGGTTGACATCCACCGTGGACAGTGTCCACAAAAGACCCATGAACGCGAATCGAGGTGCCGCCGGACCGTCGCGAGCGCGGGGAGGCGAGGGACATCCGGCCGGCCTGCCGCAGAAGCGCCACCGCGATGCGGTCGGGCCAGGTCCCGCACGCGGTGGTCACCTACGCCACGGCGCGGCGTTCGGGCCCGGCTTCGGCGAGCCGGAGCCCGGCCAGGACCTCGCGGTAGGCGCCGCGCGGGACGATGAGACGGGAGACGATCGCGCGCTCCGTGTCAGAAGCGGAGCCGATTGCGGGTTCTTGTCAGCCATTTTGGCCCTCCGAATCAGGCCAGCCCCGGTGCAACCTATAGCAGCAACGATGCGATAGGGCCCGTTCCGGCCGCCAGATTTGAACGCATGCCCCCCAGTTCTCTTCGGGGCCTGTGCACAACTCTTCCGCGAAAATGCCCGTGCGCCGCCTCCTGCCGCCGTTTCTCCTTTCCGGCGGATTTGCCGCGCCGGCGGAAGCCGCGCCACCGCGGCTTCCGCTCCCTTTCGAGCAATCCCGGGGACCGCCGGGATCTGATGCCGGGCGTCGCAACAGCGGAGAAGAACGCCATCGGCCGCGCGAGCTCGGGTGTTCACGCGTTCGATCCCAGCGCGGCCAGGCCGGATACATCCGACCGGGCCAGGGAGGGAGAAGCAACTCCCGACTTCGCCTCCCTTCAGATTCAGACGCCGGCGCCCCCGCCTCCTCCAGCGCCGGCCGGCGGCGGCCGGGGACACGCCCCGCTTCACGGCAGGTTCCCGGCCGCCGCCACCCCATTCCTTGACCGGAAGCCGGATGTTCCCGACTTCCGCACCCTCAGGACCGATCTCGGGAACACCGGAGATCGGCGAAAGGAGCGATCCCGATGACCACCCAGTTCGGCGTCCGCTCGTCGCTCCGAAGCGCGGCGGCGCGGCGGATCGAGGCCGCCGGCCGCGCCTTCGAGCGGAGTCAGGTGTCAGGTAGTCAGGCGTCAGGTGCCGGAGAACAGGTGCCCGGTCGGGTATCAGGTGTCGGCGATCAGGTGTCGGAATCCGCCGCCGCCAGCTCCGGCGTCGCTTCCCCCGGGACCCGGTCACCTGACACCCGGCGCCCGATACCGGAAACTCCGATAACTGACACCTGGCACCTGACACCCGACCGGCGGCCGGGCTCGGGTGTTGCCCGGACCGGTGCCCCGGGAGCGGAGGGCGGCAACAGCCCCCGACCGGGGCCGTGCCGCCCCCTCAAAGAGGTGGTC
>CAYOBK010000109.1:0-2326 GCA_964402275.1 uncultured Bauldia sp. | reverse complement strand
TTCCTGACGGTCACCGTCGCCGAGATGGAGCGCAACACGATCAAGCAGCTCGGCATCGACTGGAACCTCGAGAATTTCCAGGTCGGCGGCAACATGGTGTTCTCCGCCGCCACCAGCGCGGTGTTCCCGGCCAACATTCTGCCGCCGACGCGCAATCTGACGACCGAATGGGTGCAGAACATCACCGTGCCGGACTACGGCGGAACGGCGGGCGACATGCTCAACGCGCGCAACGCCATCGGCGCCACGATACAGGCGCTCGAGCAGACCGGTCTGATGCGCACGCTCGCCGAGCCGACGTTGACCGCCATCTCCGGCGAATCGGCATCGTTCCTAGCAGGCGGCGAGTTCCCCGTGCCGGTCCGAGCCGACGGCCAGGGTAACGTCGTCGTCGAATACAAGCCGTTCGGCGTCAGCCTCGCTTTCGCGCCGGTGGTGCTGTCAGAAGGCCGGATCAGCCTCCACGTGGAGGTCGAGGTTTCGGAGATCACCGGCAACGGCGCGCTGCAGATCGGCGGCGTCACGCTGCCCGGCTTGAATGTCCGGCGCGCCGAGACCACGCTTGAAATGCCGTCCGGCGGCGCGCTGGTGATGAGCGGCCTGATCCAGGATCAGATCAACGAAGTCGTCAGCGGACTGCCCGGCATTCGCCAGGTGCCGATCCTCGGAACGCTGTTCGGCAGCCGGGATTTCCTGCGCAACGAGACCGAGCTTGTCATCATCGTCAGTCCGTATCTCGTCCAGCCCGTGGCGCGCGGACAGCTCGCGCAGCCGGACCAGGGCTTCCAGCCCACCGGCGATGTTCAGGGCTACTTCTTCGGACAGTTGAACCTTCGCTATGGCGCGCAAGGCCAGGGCGGAGCGCAGCAGCAGGCCGGCTACTACGGCACCCCCGGCTTCATTTTCCAATGACGCGGCCGGGACCACTGAGTGGAGTGAGAACGCAGATGACCGAGAGAGCAACCGATAGCGAGGCCTGCCACGCCCGCCGCAGCCGAGTGGCTCGCGCGCTCGCAGTCGGCCTCCTGAGCGCGGGGTCGGCGGCCTGCGCGGCGAATCAAGCCGACGTCGTGAGCGCGGTGCCGCCGCAGCCGACCGAGTATCGTCTTAATCATCCGATCACCATATCGGAACAGTTGGCGACATTTGATGTTCCGGTCGGGTTGGAGACCCGGTATCTCCCTCGCGGCATGGACGACAACATTCTCGGCTTTGCACAGTCTTTCAAGGACAGCGGCACCACCGAGCTGGCGATCGTTCTGCCGACCGGTTCGCCCAATGCCTACTCTGCCGCCGCGCTGTCGGGTCAGATCGAAGACCTGCTGATGGGCGCCGGCGTTCCCCTCGGGCAGATCCACTACCGCTCCTATCCGGCGCAGAGCGGTGGGGCCGACGCGCCGATTCGTCTCGCCTTCGCGCGGGTCACCGCCAGCGTCGCTCCTTGCGGCGATTGGCGCGAGGACCTGACGCGCAACTACCAGAACACCAACTACCGGAATTTCGGCTGCGCCACGCAGACCAATCTCGCCGCGATGATCGTCAACCCGCTGGACCTCATCTATCCGCGGCTGATGACCCCGCCGAATGCGGCGCGGCGCGGCACCGTGTTCCAGAACTACCAGCTAGGTCAGGGAACCGCGACCAACTACGAAGGCGACTTCGGTGGCGGAATCGCGGAGGTCGGAGAATGATGTCGAATCTCGCCTTCGATGAGGATCGGCCCGAGGGAGCGGAGGCCAGGAACGGCGGCAAGGCTGCCGGTGATCCGAGACCTGTTCCGCGAATCTCGATCCAGGCCTTCTGCGAGTCGCAGGAACTCGGCGACGCGGTCACCACCGCCGCTGCCGATCGCCGGATGGCCCGGGCGCATGTCAAGGTGCATGCGGGCGGGATTGCCGCGGCGACCGAATTCTACGGCGCCGCGCCCACCCCCAATCTCGTTATCGTCGAGAGCACGCAGGCCGGCGAGCGCCTCATGGAGGAGCTCGAGCAGCTCGCCAATGTCTGTGACTCCGGCACGAAGGTGGTTGTCGTCGGCCGCGTCAACGACGTCGAACTTTACCGCGAGCTCTCTCGCCGCGGCGTCAGTGAATACATCGTCGCTCCGGTGGCGGCGATCCATTTGATCTCGACGATATCGAGCCTTTACACCGAGCCCGGATCCGATCCGCTCGGCCGCACTGTCGCCTTCATCGGCGGCAAGGGCGGCGTCGGTTCATCCGTCATCTCGCACAGCGTTGCCTTTGCCTTGGCGCAGCAGCTCGATACGGATGTTCTCCTCGCCGATCTCGACCTGTCCTTCGGCACCGCCGGGCTCGATTTCAAC
>CAYOBK010000108.1:0-3925 GCA_964402275.1 uncultured Bauldia sp. | reverse complement strand
GTCGGGAACCATCACCCGTTCCGGCACCAGCAGAACCCAGCGATCGCGCGCCTTGTCGAAATGCAGCCGCGCGTAACGCGGCAGCACCGGCCGGCTGCTCTCGTCGATCTTGGGATTCACCGCTGTTGCCGTGCCATTCATCGGCCTGACCCTGGAACGAATGCGCCCGGCGGAATGTGGCCGTCAACATAGGCGTGATAGAGCGCGTCCAATTGGACCCAAAGGACCTGCGTCTTGAAGATCAGGGCGTTGCACACAGCCTCCCGTTCGGTCGGCGTATGCGCATTGGCCTTGACGAATTCGAGGGCAAAGCCGGCGTCGCGCGGGGCCTGCACCAGGCGTTTCTTGAAGTAACCCATCACGTCGTCGGTGATGAAATCATAGTGCTCAAGCATCCCGGAAATCCGCTCCTCATGGATGCCCGGCGCGAAGAGTTCCGTCAGCGACGAAGCAATCGCCTCCAAGGGCGTCCGATCGCGGACGAAATGGACGTAGGCGTCGACGGCGAATCGGGTGGCGGGAAGGATGCCTTCGGTCGATTCGACGTAGTCGTTGTCGAGGCCGAGGCCTTCGGTGAGTTTCAGCCAGCGGTCGATGCCGCCTTCGCCGCCGGGCTCGCCGTCATGATCCGTGACGCGATGGATCCATTCGCGCCGGAGCTCGCGGTCACGGAAGCGCGAGATCACCGTCGCGTCCTTCAGCGGGATCGACGACTGGTAGTAGTAGCGGTTGAGCGCCCAGGCCTGGACCTGGCCCTTGTTCAGCTTGCCGCCGTGCAGAAGCTTATGAAACGGGTGGAGGTTGTGGTAGCGCGTCGCGCCGACCTCGCGGAGGCGCGCCTCCATTTCCTCGGCGGAGTTCAGCTGGATTCTCTGTGCCACATTCATAGGACGTACTCCGTGCCGTCGCGCGGTATCTCCCATCCGGCGCGCCCGAGTTCGGCGCGCTCGGCCGAATCGGGGAGCAGCGCCGGGTTGGAATTGTTGATGTGCAGGTAAACCTTGCGGCCGACGTCGAGCCCGGCAAAGGCCGCGATCGATCCGTTCTCGCCGGACATCGACATGTGACCCATCCGCTGTCCGGTCTTGTGACTGAGGCCGCCGGCGATCATCTCGTCATCATGCCAGAGGGTGCCGTCGAAGAATACCAGGGGCGCGCCGGAAACCCGCGCCGCGAGTTCCGGCGTCAAGCGCGCGCAGGCGGTGAGATAAAAGAAATGCGCCCCGTTGGCTCGGTTGCGAACGTGCAGTCCGAGGGTGTCGCCGGCGGTCGTGCCGAAGCCATGTGCGGCTTCCGACTCGTCCTCGAGATAGAGCGCGACCTTGCCCGGAACGGCGAACGCCACCACCTCGACGCCGGAATCGGAGCCGTCGGGGAGGCGAAGGGCAAACGGCGCTTCGAGCTCGACCGGTTCGCGCCGCACGAGTTCGGGGTCGAGCACGTTGAAAATGCTGTTGGCGCGCAGCACCGCCAGGATGCGGTCGTGGCCGTAAATCGTGAAGCGCTGGCCTTCGCGGAGATCGAGGAGGCCGGCGACGGCATCGACGTCGCCATTGGTCAGCACGACGCCGGCGATCGGCGTGTCACGAACGCCGGTGCGCGGATGAAGTTGCCGATTGTCGATGATTTGCTGCCGCAAGTCGGGCGCGGCATTGATCAGAAACCAATTCTCGCCGTCGGCGCTGACCGCGGCGGAGGCTTGGGTCGATCTCAGGCTGGGGTTGCTGGCGCGGGCTGCCCGGCAGACTTTGCAGTTGCAGTTCCACTGAGGAACACCGCCCCCCGCCGCAGCTCCCAGAACCAGCACATGGAGCATCTTGTCCTATCGAGCGCGGCGGGGGATCAGGTGACTACTTGCGGGTCGCGCAAGCGTACATGTTGATTTCCATGCCGACGCAAACTTCGGCGATCTTCGGAGTTTTCCAGGCCATGTTAACCTCCATGGGTGGGTTACGGCTTGTTGCCGCGTACGACACGAGACTGAAATCAGGTGTCGAGGAGTCCACTTAAAGAAAGCTGAGCCTCGGAGAAATCTATAGGCGCTATCGGCGTTATCTATGGTGGCGGAAGCGCCGGATTTGTTGGGCTTTCTCGTCGCCGAATGACGGCGATGTTACCGCGCCGCCGGAGACGCGGCAGCAACTCCTGACGTCAGAACCGAGCCATTCGCGTCACGCGGTCGATGGCGTTCTTCATCGCCACAAACACGCCCGGTTCGCTCATCGCGTGGCCGGCGTTCTCGACGATCACAATCTCGCAATCCGGCCACGCTTCGGCCAGCATCGCCGACGTCATCGGCGGACAGAGGAGATCGAAACGTCCCTGAACGATCGACGCCGGAATGCCGTGCAGTCGACGGACATTGGCCAGGAGCTGATCCGGCTCGAGGAAGCAATCGTTCGAGAAGTAATGCGCTTCGAAAAGCGGCGTTGCAGGTCCGGGTGCGTTTCGGGGCTGGGCGAGATCGAGGCGCGAGGCGCGGGGAGCGACCTCGGACAGGATGCGCTCGGCATCGTGCCACGCCCAGCCGGCCGGCAGACGCACCGCCGGATCGGGGTCGAGGATTCGGCGCCAGTAGGACGGGAGCGGATCGTCCCGTTCGGCGGTGCCGAGGAGCGACAGCAAATCGGCGAGCAGGCCCGGCCGGAACCGCCGCGGCGCCTCAAGGAAAGCCCACTCGAGTTCGGCCCGCGTGCCGAGGAAGACGGATCGGAGCACCAGCCCGGCGACGCGCTCCGGGAACCGCTCGGCGTAGGCGAGGGCGAGCGTCGCGCCCCATGAGCCGCCGACCACCAGCCACCGGTCGATGCCGCGGCCGGCGCGAATCCGCTCGATATCGCCGACAAGATGGGCGGTGGTGTTGGCGTCGAGGTTTCGCTCCGGGCGGCTGCGGCCGGCGCCTCGCTGGTCGAAGAAGATCGCGCGGTGACGTCCGGGATCGAAAAGCGCGTGCTGTTCGGGGCGGCAGCCGCTGCCCGGCCCGCCATGCAGGAATACGGCCGGGCGCCCGGTGCCGATCTCCTCGACATAAAGGCGATGGCCGTCGCCGACATCAAGAAGAGGGCCGACTGCCCGGGCCGCCTGGTTCACGACTGACTTCAATCCCCGCTATTGCCCCGTCGCAACCGGGATCGATAATCCTCCCGCGCGGCCGGTGCAAACGACGCTCGGGCTTGCGATCACGGAAGCCCAAATGGCAACATTGTCCTGCGCCTTGGGCCGACGCGGCAAACGAGGATCACGTGAAGCATCGTGCATACGGTTCGGAGCCTTCCGGCGAACTCACCGGTGAGCATTTCACGGGAATCGTTTGGCAGGACCCGGTCATCGACTCACCCCCGCCGGCCCGCCTCCGCGCCCTCGTGGTGCGGTTCGATCCCGGCGCCAGGACCAACTGGCACACCCATCCTCTCGGTCAAACGCTGTATGTCCTGTCCGGCCTCGGGCTGGTGCAGTCCTGGGGGCAGCCGATCCGCGAGATCCGGCCGGGCGACGTCGTCTGGATCGAGCCCGGGGAAAAGCATTGGCACGGCGCGTCGGCGAACAATCCGATGTCGCATCTGGCGATGCAGGAAGCGCTGGACGGAGAGCACATCGCCTGGCTTGAGCCGGTGACCGAGGAGCAATTCCGTGCCGGCCGAACGGGGTCGAAGTAACGGTGCCGTGAAGATCGCGGGTGACGTTAACCCGGTTCTAACGGAGGCAGACTCAAGCCCCTGTTGATATTTACTTCTTGCTTGCAAACCCGTCATCTTAAAGTCATTCTCCGCCCTGACCGCTCCGGTCATTCCCTTGAGGGAGGGATCCCCGGAAACGCAAGATTGGTTCGGCGGGATCACCCGCCTTTTCTTGGCTTGCCGGCAGTCGAGGCCGCGATGCCGTTTTGGTGGCGAGGGTTACGGCGCATGAGGCCGATCAGGACGTT
>CAYOBK010000107.1:0-12168 GCA_964402275.1 uncultured Bauldia sp. | reverse complement strand
GTTCGGTGGCGGAAACTGAATTCGCGACGAGAGGCAACGCAAGGATAAGGCCGCCGACAAAGCTCAATGCCTTAAGCAGAGAGGGGGCGCAGTTCATCCCGCCCGCCGCATGGCCGGTCCGCCGCGGCGGGTGTCGCGCGCGCTTTCCTCGCCAAACAGCGAGGCCAACTGCTCGGTCATCGCGCCGGCAAGTTCCTCGGCGTCGACGATGGTGACGGCGCGGCGGTAGTATCGCGTCACGTCGTGGCCGATGCCGATTGCCAGGAGTTCGACCGGCGAGCGCGTCTCGATCAGGTCGATAACGGCGCGAAGATGCCGCTCGAGATAATTGCCGGGATTGACGGACAGCGTTGAATCGTCGACCGGCGCACCATCGGAAATCATCATCAGGATGCGCCGCAGCTCCGGACGAGTCAGCAGGCGCTGATGCGCCCAGGCAAGCGCCTCGCCGTCGATATTCTCCTTGAGCAGCCCTTCGCGCAGCATCAGTCCGAGATTGCGCCGCGACCGCCGCCACGGCGCGTCGGCGGACTTGTAGACGATGTGCCTGAGGTCGTTGAGGCGGCCCGGATTCGGCGGCTTTCCGGCCTGGAGCCAGGCTTCGCGCGATTGCCCGCCCTTCCACGCCCGCGTGGTGAAACCGAGAATCTCGACCTTGACGCCGCAGCGCTCCAGCGTCCGCGCCAGGATATCGCCGCAGATCGCCGCGACAGTAATCGGCCGGCCGCGCATCGAACCGGAATTGTCGAGGAGGAGCGTCACCACCGTATCGCGGAACTCGGTATCGCGCTCCACCTTGAACGACAGCGGCTGCATCGGGTCGGTGACGACGCGCGACAGCCGCGCCGCGTCGAGCACGCCCTCTTCCTGGTCGAAGTCCCACGAGCGGTTCTGCTGCGCGAGCAGCCTTCGCTGCAGCCGGTTGGCGAGCCGCGCCACCGCGCCCTGGAGCGGCGCCAGTTGCTTGTCGAGGAAGCCGCGGAGCCGCGATAATTCGTCGGCGTCGCACAATTCCTCGGCCTTGATCGTCTCGTCGAACCGGTCGGTGAAGGGCTTGTATTGCGGGCCTTGCGGTTCCGTCGCCCAGTTCTGATGCTGCCGGCGCACCTCACCCGCCTCGCGGACATCGGTCGCCTCGTCGTCGAAGCGTTCGGCATCGGCGGCCTCGGCGTCCATCTCGGCCGCCGACGACTCGTCGGCCGCAGTCTCCGTCTCGTCGCTGCTCGAGCCGGCATCGCCATCCGAATCTTCGCCGCCGGTCTCGTCGTCGGCGCCGTCATCGGCGGGCGCATCGTCGTTGTCGGCCTCGGCGTCATCGTGCTCGCCGCCAAGCTCGTCGCCCATCTCGAGCGACGAGATGAGTTCGCGGATCAAATCGCCGAATTCGGCCTGGTCCTCGATGCTCGCCGCCAACCTGTCGAGATCGGCGCCGGCCTTCTCCTCGATCCACGGCCGCCAGAGATCCACGACCGCCTTGCCCGAAGGCGGCGGCGTCCTGCCCGTCAGGCGCTCCCTCACCACCAGCGAGATCGCGTCTTCCAGCGGCGCTTCCGACCGTTCGGTGACCGCGTCGAGCTTCGCCCGGCGGAACCGGTCGTCGAGCATCGTCGTCAGATTGTCGGCGACGCCGACCATCCGGTTGCTGCCGACAGCTTCGATCCGCGCCTGCTCGGCCGCATCGAACACGGCTCGGGCATTGCGGCCCTCCGGCGACAGCCGGCGGTGAATCGCCGGATTGTGGCAGGCGATCCTGAGGGCCATGGAGTCCCCGAGCCCGCGCGTGACGGCGATTTCCTCGACGCTGGGCTTCCGCGGCGGGTCGGGCAGCCGCGCGCGCGCGCCGGCAAGCCGCGGCCGGTCGGCGCCGAAACTCACCTCGAGATCGGGCAATGCGGCAAGGGCCCGCATGCAGCCCGCCAGCGCCCGCTTGAACGGATCGTTCGGCGGCGCCGGCGGCTTGGCCTTTGGCTGGTTGGACTCGGGCACTTTGCTCGCTCAGGAGAGCGCGACGTTGGCCGCCATCTCGGGCAGTTCCTCGCCGAGGCACCGCTGATAGAACTCGGCAACGAGCGCGCGCTCGGCTTCGTCGCATTTGTTGAGGAACGTCACGCGGAATGCGAAAGCCACGTCGTTGAAGATCTCGGCGTTCTCCGCCCACATGATCACCGTGCGCGGGCTCATCACCGTCGACAGATCGCCGTTGATGAAGGCGTTGCGCGTGAGATCGGCGACGCGGACCATCTTCGACAACAGCGCCCGGCCCTTGGCGTCGCGATAGGTCGGCGCCTTGGCGGCGACGATGTCGACCTCCTTGTCGTGCTCAAGATAGTTGAGCGTGACGACGATCGACCAGCGGTCCATCTGTCCCTGGTTGATCTGTTGCGTGCCGTGATAGAGGCCCGACGTGTCGCCGAGGCCGATCGTGTTGGCGGTTGCGAACAGGCGGAACGACGGATGCGGCCGGATGACCTTGCTCTGGTCGAGCAGCGTCAGCTTGCCTGATACTTCGAGCACCCGCTGGATCACGAACATCACGTCCGGGCGGCCGGCGTCGTATTCATCGAACACCAGCGCGGTGTTGGTCTGCAGCGCCCAGGGCAGGATGCCGTCGCGGAACTCAGTCACCTGCACGCCGTCGCGGATGACGATCGCGTCCTTGCCGATCAGATCGATCCGCGAGATGTGGCTGTCGAGATTGACGCGAACGCACGGCCAGTTGAGGCGCGCCGCGACCTGCTCGATATGGGTCGATTTGCCGGTGCCGTGATAGCCGGTGATCATGACGCGGCGGTTGTGCGAAAATCCGGCAAGGATGGCGAGCGTCGTCTGCTCGTCGAAGACGTAGTCCTCGTCGAAATCGGGCACGTGCTCGTTGCCCTCCGAAAAGGCCGGCACTTCGAGATCGCTGTCGATCCCGAACACCTGCCTGACCGATATCTTCATGTCCGGGATATCGGACGCGATTGCTTCAGCGGTCGTCATGTCGCCCTCCGGGGGCGCGCTTCCTGGTACTCGCACACCGGATGCGATTAGCAGAAGCCGGCGGCTTTGAGGTGATTATACGCCTGGATGATCTCGCGGAGCTTGTCTTCCGAACCGCGATCGCCGCCATTGGCGTCGGGGTGGAGCCGCTTCACCAGCGCCTTGAACCGGGCCTTGATCTCGGCGCCGTCTTCGCTTCCCTCGAGATTGAGGACCGCGAACGACTTCCGTTCGAGATTATGCAGCGGCCGTCGCTGTTTCGGCGCCGGCTCGAATTGCGGGCCGAGGCCGTCGAACAGGCCGAAGACATCGCGCATCGCCTCGGCCGACTCCCGGCCGCGCGGCGCGCCGTGCGGCATAGCGCCCCCGGTGCCCATCGCCCAGGTCGGGCGGTGTCCGGTCGCCGAAGCGCGCCGATAGGCGTCGACCTCGTCGTCGGGCATGCCCGAGAAGTAATTGTAGGCCTTGTTGTATTCGCGGACGTGGTCGAGGCAGAAATTATAGTACTCGCCCTCGCGCAGCCGGCCTTTCGGCGCGCGGTATCCGCCGCACTGCTTGCAGCCCTGCCATTGGCACAGCGGCTCGCCTACCGGCTCCGTCACCGTCGGCCGGATGCGAATGCGGTCGAAATACTTCGAGTCGAACTTCATCATGCGATTATGCTGGCCGTCATCGCCGTCGGCAAGGCACGTCGTAAGGTGGAGGAGCGGAAGGATATGGGCGCCGTCAGGGAACGGATCGTCGCGGCCTTGACCGAGGCCTTCGCGCCTTCGTTTCTAGAGGTGGTGGACGAATCCGGGCAGCACAAGGGCCATTCCGGCTGGCGGCAAGGCGGCGAGACCCATTTCCGCGTGCGGATCACGGCGGCGGCCTTTTCCGGTATGAGCCGGCTCGAGATGCATCGCGCGGTCAATCAGGCGCTCCTTGCCGAGCTTGCCGGGGGCGTCCACGCGCTCGCGATCGAAGCACGATCCGACTAGGGCGATCGGCGCTTTCTTTCGCGCTCGGGTGACCCCGGGGCGTCGCGCGGCCGGACGCCGTTCGGCGCCCCCGGCCCACTTTCGCGAAAGGGTCGCGCCAGAAGCTTAAGAATCCCTCGACTTGACCGGGAAATCCTTGCGTTAATGGTTACTCATGCGGATGGAAGCCCGGGTGACCCTCATAGGAGAAATCGCGGGTCGCGAGCCGGATCGTCACCACCACGCCGGCAAGCACGTCGATCAGCGCAATGACGGTCAGGATGAAGAAGGTCGACGTGCCCGCCTCGCCGACGATGACGAACTCGACGACATAGACCAGGAGCACCACCACCGAGACGATGTGGTTGGTGATCGCCTTCTTCTCGATCGTGGTGGCGCGAAGGACCTCCGCGAGAAGGATGACGAGGCCGGCGATGACCATGAGATCGCCCCAGGTGAAGGCCCATTCGACGCCGGAGAACAGCTCGAGGTCGAACAGCACGTCACTCCACAAATCGCCGTCGGAGAAGATGATGACGGCGTTGTAGACGACGAGGGTGACGATGGTGAACGGAAATGCGCGCAACATGGCCGGTGGCCTCCGCTGATTGCCTCGGGCCGCATCCTAGCGCTTCGCCGACCCCGCACAATGAGAAGGCCGGCGCGTCCAGGCCGGCCTGTCGATAAGAGCGGGGAGTAAGCCGGATTCGGACGGTCAGTCCTTCGGCTCCAGGACCTGACGCTTGTTGTACATTCCGGTCTTGAGGTCGATGTGGTGCGGGCGGCGAAACTCGCCCGAATCCTTGTCCTCGACATAGGTCGGCCGCTTCAGCGCGTCGGCCGACCGGCGCATGCCGCGCTTCGCCGGCGAGGTCTTCTTCTTCGGTACAGCCATCTTCGGGCTCCGTCGTCTGGGGTCGGGCGGCTCTATAGCGGCTCCGCCCTGCCTTGGCCAGTGCGCCTGTCAAAGCCGCCGCGACAGTCGCGACTGCGAGAGAATTGTCAGCGCCTGTAACCGGCGCCGGCGCCATCACATCTCGACACCAAATTGTGTCTCGTGTCGCCATTCTTGGCGCCGATTCGCGTTGCCAAATCTGAAGTGCCGGTCGCGGAGACCGGCGCTCCCCAAGCAACCCGAAATCAGAAGGATTCCCCCCATGAACATCTTCGCCAAAGCCGCGATCGTCGGCGCCCTCGCCCCGGCGCTTGCCGCCGGAACTCTGACCAGCGCCCTTGCGGACGAGACCGCGCGCGGGGTCGCCAACGGTGCCGACTGGTCGGTGGCGATCTCCGCCGAATACACCCCCGGCGTCCAACCGGTGGACCCGATCTACCTTGCCGCCGGCCAAAGCTGGTCGGGCCTGGTTGAGCTCAACGCCGACGGCGAGCTCAAATTCTATGTGCCCCGCGCCGATGGCGGCCTCGGCGCCCGCTGGCTTTTCTGCGGCGTCGATGACACCGACGCGGTAGGCGCCACCGTCACCGTCCACGCCGACGGCAGCTTCGTCGTCGCCTGCGGCTAGGCGGCAGCGACATCGGCCGCGGCGGAATCGCCGCGGCCGAATCACGGCACACCCCAACCCCAACGTTCGTCCCCGCGAAGGCTGGGACCCGCCGTCTAACGCGGCATCTCCCTTTCGTCACCGCCCATCCGGTGGCCCAATGCGGCAACCGCCGTTCGGGCGCAGGCGAAGCCGAAGACCCGGGAACCTCGGGCGCGACGTTCCGGGTCTGCCCCGCGGTCGGCCGGAACGACGACAATGAGGCATCAAGTCGCCATCGCCCGCCTATTGAAGCCGGATCCCGCACCGCTTGACCCGCCGCGCGCCGCCGTCCATGCCGAGGGACGCCATGGACTTCGCCGCCCGCCTCCACGAGACCGCCGCCGCGATCGAGCGGGTGCTGGACCGGCTGCTTGCGCAGCACCCGGACTGGCCGGCGCGGCTCGCCGAGGCGATGCGCTATGCCGTTCTCGGCGGCGGCAAGCGCCTCCGCCCATTCGTGCTGATCGAGTCCGCGCGTCTCTTCGGCAAGGCGGACGATGCCGTTCTCCGCGCCGCCGCCGCGCTCGAATGCGTCCATTGCTACAGCCTCGTCCATGACGACCTCCCGGCGATGGACGACGACGACCTTCGCCGCGGCAAGCCCACGGTCCACCGCGCCTTCGACGAGGCGACAGCGATTCTCGTCGGCGACGCGCTGCTGACGCTCGCCTTCGGGATCCTTGCCGACGAGGCGACGCATCCCGACGCGGCGGTCCGCGCCGCCCTCGCTGCGCGGCTGGCGGACGCCGCCGGCGCCGGCGGCATGGCCGCCGGCCAGGCGCTCGACCTCGCCGGCGAAGGGAAGGCGCTCGCCGAGGACGAGATCATGACGTTGCAGGCGATGAAGACCGGGCGGCTGTTCCGATATGCCGGCGAGGCGGGCGCGATTGTCGCCGGCGCCGGTGCAGCGGACGCCGGACGGCTTGCCGCTTTCGGGGCGACGCTCGGCGCCGCCTTCCAGCTCGCCGACGACCTCCTCGATCATTCCGGCTCTGAGGTCTCGCTCGGCAAGGTGACGCGCCGCGACGCGGTGCGGAGGAAGCCGACATTGGTGGCGCTTCTGGGCGTGGCCCGCGCCCGAACCCTCCTCGCCGATCGCATCGAAGAAGCGAAGGCCGAACTTGCGCCCTATGGCGACCGCGCGTCGATTCTTGTCGAGGCCGCGCGGTTCATCGGCCGGCGGGTCTAGCCGAGGCGTCGCCCTCCGCCGCAGCGTGCTTCCGCGATGCCATCAGATAGCCGCCGAAGCCGAGCGTCCAGACGACGACGGGGAGAAGGATCAGCAACTGCGTTCCGCCCTTGCCGAACGGGCCGAACGCGTTGGTGAAGCCGACCATCCCGACGACCCAGGTCAGGAGGAATGTTAGGCTCGACAGCCCGGCGAGATAGGAGAGGAGCCGGACGGCGACGCTCTTCGATCGGGCTCCGATTGCGAAGGGCATTGCCACATGGCCGAGGAACCCGGCGGCGGAGACCACCGCATGCACGTGCTTCTCGATGCCGACATTGATCACGCCGGTGCCGATCGCGCCCGCCCCGGCGACGGCGAAGATGATCGGCATCAGCCGCCCGGACCGGTATCGCCGCCAGAACCGCGCGGCCACCAAGTCGAGAAGGCCGACGCCGACGAGCCCGGCATTGAACAGCAGCGCCGTTTCAGCGAGGACGCCGAACGAGCTGAGATTGTTTTCGACAAGGATGCCTTCCGGCGCGATCGCGGCCGAGAGCAGAAGAACGGCGAGGAACAGCGCCGCAACGACGAAGAGAAGCAGCCCCAGCCTCGTCCGCGCCGAAATCGCGACGGCCTCCGCGGCGCGATTGTGGATTCCGGAGGTATCCATGAGCCAGTCATACCCCGAATTCCCGCGGGGAGTGGAGGCCGCCGCTCCGGCGAGCGGGATTCCAGGGGATCGCCGCCTGCGGCTAGCGCTGTGGGATTTCGGCGAAGCCGGACGTCACCGCAATGCTTGACGGAGCCTCGACCGGCCCCTCGGCTCCGAGCGCCGGGAATTCGGTGATGAGGAAGATGCCGATAGCGAGGAAGGGCGACGTCCCCGCGACGCCATACGGAACTTTGCCGATCATTTGGTGATCCTTCTCGTAACGCCGGCCGGAGGAGGGCGGCGGCGGAATCTATGGCGGGGGCTATGGTGGGCGCAAGTCAAATACAGGCAGCTATCGGCACGGCCGCCTGAATGCCCGCTTGCGATCGAATGCGACGCGGCTCCCTCGCCGCCATGCCATGTCGCGGCAATCGGTCGGCGGACCGATCGGACCCTATCGCCGGGGACCGGGCTTGCTCCGCACCTTCGCAGCCGGCAGCAATCCTTCGCGCTGCGCCTGCTTGCGAGCGGACTTGCGGGCGCGGCGGATCGCCTCGCCCTTCTGCCTCGCTCTCTTCTCCGACGGCTTTTCGTAGGCTCGGCGGCGCTTCATCTCGCGAAAGACGCCCTCGCGCTGAAGCTTCTTCTTCAACACCTTGAGCGCCTGATCGATGTTGTTGTCGCGGACGATTACCTGCACGCCAACTCCTTTTCGCCGGCTGATGCCGGGGCGTTAACGAGAAAAGAGGTCGGGCCGTTTGGGCCCAACCTCCGTTTTCGAGGGTTCAGGAAGGTCAGACTTTCTGAACGTTGGCCGCAGCGGACTTGCCGCTGCGAGCGTCGGTTTCGATGTCAAACGACACCTTGTCTCCGTCGGCAAGGCTTGAAATGCCGGAACGCTCGAGAGCGCTCGCATGAACGAAGACGTCCGGACCGCCGTTTGACTGGACGATGAATCCGAAGCCTTTTGACGCATTGAAGAACTTGACTGTACCTGTGGCCATATCGGCCCTCCTTAGTCACGCTTGATTGTTGCACCGAAGCGACCGTCGCTTCGGCAGATCGAAATCCGGCGATTGTCTTGGAGGAGGCCCGTGGCGGGCGGCTGACAAAACAGGCAAGAATATCGAACGCCTATAGAATGGCGCGTGACGGGCGTTTTTGCAAGGGAGCCGGTTGCGCGGGGGTCGGCCGCGCCCTTCGATCGTCAGTTGGCAACGGGCGAGAGCTGAGCCTCGCCGACCACGCGGTCGTGCTGCTCCGCCTCGCTTCTGACGCGGTAGAGGTTGCCGCTCTGATCGGCCGGGAGTTGGCTTATGACCTTGTAAACGCCCGGCGCGCCCTTGATCCCCCAGGCGCGCGCGGTGATCGTCACCCGCTGGCCGGGCTGGAACCTGTGGGGTTCTGTCACGTCGACACCTTCTTTCGCGGGCTCGGGGAGTTGGTCTTGCACCGATGGGCGCCGCCTCGGCGCTCTCGCCTTGGGCAATGCCTGGCGACTGGCCGCCCGCGTTCCCCGCCCCGGCTTCCGCCCCGTCGTCGCCGGCTCGCTTGCTTCCGACGCGAGACGCTGGCGGCGCAGCCGCTCCGTTCGCTCGTCGATCGCCTTGCTCTCGGCGGCGTAGTCCTCGCGCGCCCGTTCCGCGTCGCTCGCGAATCGCTCGAGCCGCTTCTGGCGCACCAATGCTTCGGTCTTGGACTCGTTCTTGGTCGACATACTCGGGGGGTTCCAGGGCAAGGCAACGGCTCGCCACAGCCACGCAGGGCTGCGAAAGGATGCGCAAACCGTATGTCGTATTAACCGGTTAGATAGTATCGGCCCGCTTGTTTTCAAGCCATCCATTGTGTTCCGGGCAAATCTATACCATGTTGAGGCCAGCGGCGCGTGAAACTGTTCGATCCCGGATCGGCAGTCCCCCGTTAACCCAATAACGATCTGAGTGCCTTGTCACGCGGGGTTCTCTCCCCGTCGAAGCCGGATTGCGGGCAGGTTCCCGTTTCCGGGCGACTCAACAAAGAGCCAAATGAACTCCTTCAATGAACTCGGCCTGGCGCCGCCGATTATGCAGGCGCTGACCGGCGAAGGTCATTCTTCGCCCACTTCCATCCAGTCCCAAGCCATTCCGCCGGTCATGGCCGGCCGCGACCTGATGGGCATCGCCCAGACCGGCACCGGCAAGACGGCGGCGTTTGCCCTGCCGATCCTGCACCGGCTGGCCATGAAACCCGACCGGCAAGCGAAGCCGACGACGTGCCGCGTGCTCGTCCTCACCCCGACCCGCGAGCTGGCGCAGCAGGTCGGCGAGCGGTTCGACGCATACGGCGCGAAGATGCGCCTCCGGACGGCGGTGGCCGTCGGCGGCGTCGCCATCGGCCCGCAGGTCCGCGCGCTGGCACACGGCGTCGACGTCCTGATCGCAACTCCGGGACGGCTCATCGACCTGATGGGAAGCCGCGCCGTGCGGCTCGACGGCGTCGAGGTCTTCGTCCTCGACGAGGCCGACCGGATGCTCGACATGGGCTTCATCCACCCGATCCGGCGGATCGCGGCGAAGCTGCCCGCCGATCGCCAGACGCTGTTCTTCTCGGCGACGATGCCGAAGCCGATCGCCGATCTCGGCCGGGCGTTCCTTCGCGATCCGGTGACCGTCGCCGTCTCGCCGGTGGCCAAGACCGCCGACCGCATCGACCAGGGCGTCGTCTTCGTCCGGCCGGGCGGCAAGCTGACCGAGCTCGAGCGACTGCTTGGCGGCAACGCGGTCGGGCGGGCGCTGGTCTTCGCACGCACCAAGCGCGGCGCCGACCGGATCGTGCGCGGCCTCGCCAAGGGCGGCATCGCCGCCAGCGCGATCCACGGCGACAAGACGCAGCCGCAGCGCGAGCGCGCCCTTGACGGCTTCCGCAGCGGCGCGACGCGCGTGCTGATCGCCACCGACATCGCCGCGCGCGGCATCGACGTCCCCGACATCACCCACGTCATCAATTACGATCTGCCGAACGAGCCGGAGACCTACGTGCACCGGATCGGCCGGACGGCGCGCATGGGAGCCGGCGGCATCGCGATATCGCTGTGTTCCCCGGAGGAGCGCGAGAACCTCGACACGATCGAGAAGCTGATCCGGCAGCAGATCCCCGCGAGACATGCCGCCGGCAACGGCGCAATTCCGCACCCCGCCTCGCCGGGCCGTGCGAGGACAAACACGCGCCCGCCCGCGCCGGGCCGCGCGAAACCGGAGGCGCGCGCCGCCGCGCCGGGCCGTGCGAAACAGCCCCGCAAGCGGGGCCGGCGCGGACGGCGGATCGATGCAATGCCGGAGTGGTTGATCGCCTGATGGCGAAGGAGAACGCTCGCAACGGCGCGGCGGCGCCCAACTGGACGAGGTCGCTCGCGGCCTATCGCAACCCCAGTCACGTCCGCAGCGTCTTCGAGATCGCGGTCACCGCCGTGCCGTTCCTGCTGCTGTGGGGCGGCGCCTTCGCCGCCGTCGCGCTCGGACAATGGTGGGGCGTGCTGCTGACGCTCCCCGCCGCGGCGTTCCTGGTGCGCCTTTTCATGATCCAGCACGATTGCGGCCACGGCTCGTTCTTCCGCCGCCGGCCGGTCAACGACTGGATCGGGCGCGTCATCGGCGTCCTGACGTTGACGCCCTACGATTACTGGCGGCGCACCCACGCCGTTCATCACGCGAGCGCCGGCAATCTCGACCAGCGCGGCATGGGCGACGTCCTGACGCTCACCGTCGAGGAGTACCGGCGGATGCCGAAATGGCGGCGGATCGGCTACCGCCTCTACCGCAACCCGATCTTCCTCTTCGGCCTCGGGCCGGGCGTCACCTTCCTCCTCAAGCATCGCCTGCCGATCGGCCTGATGCGGAACGGCGCCCGTCCGTGGGTCTCGACGATGGCGACCAACGCCGCGATCGCGGTCGGCACGGCCGGGCTGATCTGGGCGTTCGGCATCGGCGCGTTCCTTTTGGTACAGCTTCCGATCACGCTCATCGCCGGCACCGCCGGCGTCTGGCTGTTCTACGTCCAGCACCAGTTCGAGGGGACGTACTGGGAAGAGGGCGAGGCGTGGCAGTTCGAGAAGGGCGCGCTCCACGGCAGCTCGCATTACGACCTGCCGGCGGTGCTCCGCTGGTTCACCGCCAATATCGGCATCCACCACGTCCACCATCTGGCGAGCCGCGTGCCGTTCTACCGGCTCCGGCAAGTGCTGAGGGATTTCCCCGAGCTCCGCGACCGCGGCCGCGTCACGCTGCTCCAGAGCTTCCGCACGGTGCGCCTGGCGCTCTGGGACGACAGCCGCCGGCGGCTGGTCTCGTTCCGCGAGGCCGCAGCGGCGGCGTGAGGCGGGGAGGCGACCGCAAGGCGGGGCGGGCGAGCGGGGCGCGGGCCGGGCGACCGCCGTCAGGTCGCTAACGACGGGCCGACGGGACCGGACAAATGCAACATCTCTCTCGTCATTGCCGGGCTTGACCCGGCAATCTATGCCGCCACGGCCACATAGACCACCGGATCAAGTCCGGTGGTGACGATGTGGGGGGGCACTGAATCACACCTTGTCGTCCCGGCCCTGAGCCGGGACCTAATGGCGACCGCCGCAGACGACCGCCCGGCCATTGGGCCCCGGGTCAAGCCCGGGGCGGCGCGGTTTGTCTTGCGCCGCGCCGTGCCGTAGCCCGCGGAACGCATGACCGGGCGGGTTCCGGCGAAGACGGGAACCCGACAACGCGACATCCCCCCTTCGTCATTGCCGGACTTGACCCGGCAATCCATGCCGCCGCGGCCACATGGACCACCGGATCGAGTCCGGTGGTGACGATGTGGTGGGGCCCTCAATCAGTCCGGTCGTCCCGG
>CAYOBK010000106.1:0-2748 GCA_964402275.1 uncultured Bauldia sp. | reverse complement strand
TGCGGTTGGCGAGTTCCTGGATCGTGATGGTCTCGGGGATCGTCACGTCGCGCGAGATCTTTTCGCGCGGGCCCTGCTGCAGCGTGCGAGCGCGCTCGCGCTCACGGCGCCGCCGAATGGACGCCAGCGAACGCTCGCGTTCCGAATCGTCGAGCGCGTTGGCGAGGGTAAGCCGGCCGCGCCGGCGATCCTCGCCGCGCTTGACCGGCTTCGGCTCCGGGGGTCGCGCGGTTTTCACGCGGCCTTTGCCGACGCGTTCTTCTTCTTCGACCGCGTCGCGGCCTCGGGCGACCGGTGCCTCTTCTCCCAGCCTCTCCCGGGCCGTTTCTTCCGCGCGCCGGCGGGATTCGGCCTCGGCGCGGATGCGTTCCTCTTCCTCGATCCGCCGCCGTTCCGCTTCGGCGCGCTCGGCGGAGAGGCGTTCCTCCTCGGCGGCGCGGCGACGCGCCTCCTCCTCGGCGGTCAGTCTTTCCTCGGCCTCGCGCGTCTTGGCGTCGGCCAGCGCCTTGGCGCGGGCGTCAAGTTCATCGTCGGAGAGCGTGCGCAGCACGATGCCCGAGCGCGCCGGCGCGGCCGGCTTGTCCTCCGCCATCGGCGTCGGCTGCGGCGAGGGAGCGGCCGGCGCCCGCTTCGCGACTGCCGGTTCCGGCTTCTCCTCGGGCAGGATCACCCGCCGCTTCTTCCGCTCGACCTGCACCGTGTTGGTGCGGCCATGCGAGAAGCTCTGGCGGACGGTGTCGCGCTCGGTCCGGCGCTTCAGCCCCAGCGTCTTCTTCGGTGTCACCGAGATGGTCTTGTCTCCGGGATTGCTGGTCTCAGTCATGTGCCTTGATGCTCTGCGGACGAATCCGTGGTCCTTGCCGAAAAACTGGCGCCCTCGCTCTGCGGTTCGTTCGTGAACCGTGAGAACTGATCGATCTGGTCGAGGGCGTGGTGGCTCGCCCGGCCCGCGAGCAGCGCTGCATGTATCACATTTGGACGGCCCAATGCCAAACTCAATTCCTCTGCGGTTAACTGCCGAAGAATCGGCACGGGGCGACCGGCTCTCGCCCGGCGCAGCATCGATTGAAGCTTCGCAACGCCGTCGGTGCCGGCCTCCCGGGCATGGATCAGAGCCGCGGCCCCTCCGCCTTTGATGGCGCTCTCGATTGCGTCGAACCCGGTCACCAAAGCGCCGGCCTTGCGGGCAAGGCCAAGCGCCCCGAGGACACCCTGGCGCAGTTGCCGTTCGACGATCGCCGCAAGATCGCCCTCGATACGCACCGGCGCTCGCAGGGCCCGGGAAAACAGGTTCTTTGCCGCCGCCTTGCGCACATGGTCCGCGCGCGCGGTTACCCAGACGCCGCGGCCGGGGAGGCTCCGCTTGCGATCGAGGACGAGACGTCCCTCAGGATCGGCGACGAAGCGGAACAGTTCGGCGGTCGGCCGCACCTTGCGTGTGACCAGGCACATCCGGCTGGTGGGTTCGTTGCGTCGCGGCATGCCGATATCGTCGATCCCCGCTCACGCCGGTTCGCCCGGTATCGCCATTTCGTCGGCGCCGGCATCCTCCGCTTCCGGTCCGGCCAGATCCTCCTTGGTGATCCAACCGGCGCTGATGCGGGCATCCAGAATCATCGTCTCCGCATCCGCACGCGTCAGACCGAAGCCGTCGAGGACGCCCGGATGGAACTTCGACCCGCCTTCGGTGCGCTCCGTGTAACCGATGAGCTCGTCGGGAATTGCTCCGGCGAAATCCTCCAGCGCCTTGATCGGGTCCTCGGCCTTGCCGAGGGCGACCAGCATCGCGGCCGTCATCCCCGGCACCTCCTTCAAGGCGTCGGCAACGCCGAGCTTGACGCGTTCGGCGTCGAGTTCCGCTTCGCGCCGCTCGATATACTCGCGCGCCCGCGCTTGCAGCTCGGCCGCCGTATCCTCGTCGAATCCCTCGATCGAGGCAATTTCGTTCAGCTCGACGAATGCGATTTCCTCGATCGATGCAAAGCCCTCCGACGCCAGCAACTGGCCCACCATCTCGTCGACATCCAGCGACTCGATGAACAGGGTCGAGCGGTCCAGGAATTCCTTCTGGCGCCGCTCCGATTCCTCCTGCTCGGTGAGAATGTCGATGTCCCAGCCGGTGAGCTGCGAAGCGAGCCGGACATTCTGCCCGCGCCGGCCGATCGCCAGTGACAATTGCTCGTCCGGAACCACGACCTCGATGCGCTGCGCGTCTTCGTCAAGCACGACCTTGGCGACTTCGGCCGGCTGCAAGGCGTTGACGATGAAGGTCGCCGGGTCGTTGTTCCACGGGATGATGTCGATCTTCTCGCCCTGGAGCTCGTTGACGACGGCCTGGACGCGGCTGCCGCGCATGCCGACGCAGGCCCCGACCGGGTCGATCGAGGAGTCGCGGGAAATCACCGCGATCTTGGCGCGGCTTCCGGGATCACGGGCGACCGACTTCACCTCGATAATGCCGTCGTAGATTTCCGGCACTTCCTGGGCGAACAGCTTGGCCATGAACTGCGGATGCGTGCGCGACAGGAAGATTTGCGGACCGCGCTGTTCGCGGCGGACATCGTAGACATAGGCCCGCACCCGGTCGCCGTAGCGGAACGTCTCGCGCGGGATCAATTCGTCGCGGCGGACAATCGCCTCGCCGCGGCCGAGATCGACCACGACGTTGCCATATTCCACCCGCTTGACCTGACCGTTGACGATCTCGCCGATTCGATCCTTGTATTCCTCATATTGCCGGTCGCGCTC
>CAYOBK010000105.1:0-1599 GCA_964402275.1 uncultured Bauldia sp. | reverse complement strand
ACCCCCCCGGCATTCGCGGGCGTTCCTCCAACTCCGGCCCTCATTGACGCGCATGAGCAAAACGCCCGATCCCGGGACGCCGAGGATTCCCGCATGCCCGACGCCTTGAACGGCGACCTGTCGCTGATTTCGCTGTTCGGTGCGGCCGACCGGATCGTGCAACTCGTCGTCATCGGGCTGCTCGCCGCGTCGGTCTGGGCGTGGGCGATCATCGTCGACAAGGCCATCCTCTTCCGCCGCACCAACGGCCAGATGACGCGCTTCGAGCGCGTGTTCTGGTCGGGCCAGTCGCTGGAGGATCTCTACCGGTCGCTCCAGGACCGGACGACCACCGGGATGGCCGCAGTGTTCGTGGCGGCGATGCGCGAATGGAAACGCAGCTTCGAAAAGGGCGCGCGGTCGCCGATCGGCCTCCAGACGCGGATCGACAAGGTGATCGACGTCGTCGTCGCGCGGGAGATGGAGCGCATGGAGAAGCGCCTCCTGTTCCTCGCCAGCGTCGGTTCGGCCGCACCGTTTGTCGGCCTGTTCGGGACGGTCTGGGGCATCATGGTGTCGTTCCAGGGGATCGCCGTCTCGGGGTCGAGTTCGCTCGCCGTGGTCGCCCCCGGCATCGCCCAGGCGCTGCTGGCGACCGGCGTCGGGCTGTTCGCCGCCATCCCGGCGGTGGTGGCCTTCAACAAATTGTCCAATTCGGCGGCAAGGATCGGCCAGAGGCTCGAAGGCTTTGCCGACGAATTCACGGCGATCCTGTCACGGCAGGTCGACGAGCGGACCGAGAAGGGCTGATTTTGGCAACGACGGTTTCAGCGACCGAGATCCATCGCCGGCGCCGGCGTCGACGCTACGCGCCGATCAGCGATATCAACGTCACGCCGCTGGTCGACGTGATGCTGGTGCTCCTGATCGTGTTCATGGTCTCGGCGCCGCTGCTTTCGGCCGGGGTTCCGGTCGACCTGCCGGAGACCGAGGCCGGCGCGCTGCCGACCGACACCGAACCGGTGACGGTCACGGTCAATGCCGACGGCCAGATCTTCGTCGGCGACAGCGAGGTGATGCTCGACAATCTGGTGGCGACGCTGACGGAGCTGACCGAGGGCAATCTCGATCAACGGGTGTTCGTCCGCGGCGACCGGGCGTCGAGCTACGGCGCGGTGATGCTGGTGATGGGCGAGATCAACGCCGCCGGCTTCACCCGCATCGGCCTCGTCACGCTGCCGACCGAGGATAATTGACGGCGATGCGCACCGGCCTTGTCGTTTCGCTCGCCGGCCATGCCGGACTCGTCGCCGCCGGGCTGCTGACGCTGCCGGCCGCCGACCTGTCTTCGTCGGCCGCCGAGTCGCTGCCGGTCGAATTCATCGAGATCGCGGAGGTGACCCGGCTCGCGATCGGCCTCGACACCATCGTTCCGCCGCAGGCGGAACCCGCGCCGCCGCCTGCCGCGCCCGAGCCCGTCGCCCGACCGGCGGCGGCTGAGCCGGCGCCCGCACCAGAACCCGCACCCGCGCCGGTACCCGAACCGGCACCTGCACCAGAACCCGCGCCTGCACCCGAGCCCGAGCCCGTGCCGGCCCCTGCGCCCGAGCCCGCGCCGGC